>NZ_JAJNJL010000003.1:0-307979 GCF_022386055.1 Mammaliicoccus sp. Q-M61 | reverse complement strand
GTATCGTCGCCTTGGTAAGCCGTTACCTTACCAACTAGCTAATACGGCGCGGGTCCATCTATAAGTGACAGCCGAAACCGTCTTTCACTATTGAACCATGCGGTTCAAAATATTATCCGGTATTAGCCCCGGTTTCCCGGAGTTATCCCAGTCTTATAGGTAGGTTACCCACGTGTTACTCACCCGTCCGCCGCTAACATCAGAGAAGCAAGCTTCTCATCTGTTCGCTCGACTTGCATGTATTAGGCACGCCGCCAGCGTTCATCCTGAGCCAGGATCAAACTCTCCATAAAAGAAGTAAGCTTGATAAGCTCATTTTTGATTGGTTAAGCCAATCACTCTGAAGTACTTTCAGTACTCAATTATTGGAATTAACGTTGACATATTGTCATTCAGTTTTCAATGTTCATTATAAAATAATTTGGAGCGGGTGATCGGAATCGAACCGACAACATCAGCTTGGAAGGCTGAGGTTTTACCACTAAACTACACCCGCTTAGCTATATTAAAATTGATGAATGGTGCGGCCGAGAGGACTTGAACCTCCACGGGATTTCTCCCACTAGGCCCTCAACCTAGCGCGTCTGCCATTCCGCCACGACCGCGCATGGTTTGCAGTACTCAATCAATTTGTTATTTAAGTGACTGTCATTAAGTATATTACATTAAGTTTACAATGTCAATACAAACACTTAACTTTTTAATGTAATTTTACATTGAATAACTTGTCTTATTATTTGTTACGTTTCGTTCAAGCAACATTAACTATAATACGCCGGATCTATTATTTCGTCAATGCTTTTTTATTAAAAATTTAAATAAAAAGTACTACACTCGCATATTTTTAGTGTAGTACTTTCCCAATTATTCTTTATGTTATATTTTTTAACTTTCCACCACATCGTCCACATCTATATTTACGTGTATTAACACGTTTAATACGTTTGAATTCTGTTTTACATTGCCCACATTGATATAAATAGTTAGCACGTTCTTCATAACTTTGAACGGCTTTACAAAATCGCGGTGCACCTACTTCGTTACTTAAATCTTTGAATGCTTTGTCTTTATGCTGGTATCCTTTACCTTCTAAATGTAAATGATAATGACAAAGTTCATGTTTAATTATATCTATAAGTGCCTCAACACCAAAATGTTCATATTGCTTCGGATTAATTTCTATATCATGACTACTTAATAAATACCTTCCACCAGTTATTCTTAACCTTTTGTTAAATATTGCATTGTGTTTAAAAGGCTTATTAAAATATTCCGTTGATATATTAGACACAAGTTCTTGAAGTGCCTTATTGTCCATTAGGGTCTATCATAGTTAATGACACTTTTTGTTTTTCTTGGTTTACATCTAATACCCAAACATCAACTATATCTCCTACACTTACAATATTCATAGGATGCTTAACATATCCTTTAGATAATTTAGATATATGAACAAGACCATCTTGTTTAACACCTATATCTACAAACGCACCAAAGTCGACAACATTTCGTACTGTACCACTTAAAGCCATATTTGGTTTTAAGTCTTCCATAGAAAGAACATCTGATTTTAAAATTGGTGTTTCGAATTCATCTCGTGGATCTCTTAATGGTGCTATTAAAGAAGCAATGATATCTTCTAGCGTTGGTATACCTATATTTAAGGTTTCACTTGTATCTTGTATATCTAATTTATTTAGTTTTTCTTTTAATATATCAGAACCAATATCTTCTTTTTGTAAACCAACATATTGAATCAACGCATAAGCCGCTTCATAACTTTCCGGGTGAATAGCTGTTTTATCAAGTGGTTCAGTTCCATCTAATATTCTTAAAAATCCGATACTTTGTTCAAATATTTTATTCCCTAATCTTGGAACTTTAGCTATTTCTGAATGATGTGTAATAACACCTTTTTCTTCTCTAAATTTAATAATGTTATTTGCAACTGTATTGCTAAGACCAGATACATAGCTTAGTAATGATGGAGATGCTGTGTTCACATCAACACCAACTTGGTTAACGGCAGTTTCCACGACGAATTTTAAAGTTTCACTTAGTGCTTTTTGATTTACATCATGTTGATATTGACCAACACCGATTGATTTAGGATCTATTTTAACAAGCTCACTTAATGGATCTTGTACACGTCTACCTATAGATACAGCACTTCTCTCTTCAACTTTAAAATCAGGAAATTCTTCTCTAGCTATATCTGAAGCTGAATAAACCGAAGCACCAGCTTCGTTGACAATCACAAATTGGCAAGGTAAGTCATGCTTTTTAATCATTTCAGCTACAAATTGTTCTGATTCTCTACTTGCTGTTCCGTTACCAATCGCAACTAATTCAATGTTGTGCTTCTTAATCATATCTACAAATATCTTTTCTGCTTGATCAGTTTTAGATACTGGAGGATGAGGATATAACACATTTTTATCAACAAACGAACCATATTCATTAATAACTGCTAACTTACAACCCGTTCTGTATGCTGGATCTAGTCCTAGTATTTTTTTACCTTTTAATGGTGCTTGTAATAAAAGGTTTTTTAAATTCTCAGAGAAGATTTCAATTGCATGTTCTTCAGCTTTTTGTGTTAATTCACTTCTAATCTCTCTTTCAATAGAAGGTAAGATTAATCTTTTCAAGCTATCTTGAATAGCTTCTTTAATCACATCAATATGTTTATGTTCTTTTTTAACAAATTGAGTTGTTAAATAACTTTCTAATGACGCTGTATCTATTTCGAATCCTACTTTCAATATACCTTCTGATTCTCCACGGTTAATAGCTAGCACTCTATGAGGTACTATTTTCTTAATCGGTTCTTCATATGTATAGTACATTTCAAAGATATTTTTCTCATCTTCAGCTTTCTTTTTCTTCTCAGTCACTAATTTACCTTGTCTTTCAACACTATTTAAAATGTATTTACGGTATTTAGGCTCATCTGAAATCATTTCAGCTATAATATCTTGTGCACCTTTAATGGCATCTTCATGCGATGTAACTTCTTCAGTAATATATTTTGAAGCTTCCTCTACTAAATCAATATTAGAAGTACCTTCAAGTATCCATTTAGCTAAAGGTTCTAAACCTTTACGTTTTGCTTCTGTAGCTCTTGTTTTTTTCTTTTTCTTAAATGGTCGATATAAATCTTCTATTCTTTGTAATTTTGTTTGTTTTAAAATATCATTTTTTAAGTCTTCTGTTAATAAACCTTGTTCATCAATTAATCTGATGACTTCTTCTTTTCTATTATGCAAGTTAAGTGCATATGTATATTCATTTTCAATTTGTTTAATTTCAACTTCATCAAGTCCACCAGTTAATTCTTTTCTATATCTTGCTATAAAAGGCACGGTATTCTTATCTTCTAGTAATTCTAGTACAGTTTTAATTTGTTTTTCTGTAAAAGGATGATTTTTCTTTATGATTTCTATTAGTTCTTGATTC
The DNA here is from genome assembly GCF_022386055.1 of Mammaliicoccus sp. Q-M61. NCBI lineage: Bacteria > Bacillati > Bacillota > Bacilli > Caryophanales > Staphylococcaceae > Mammaliicoccus > Mammaliicoccus sp. Q-M61. Next base: position 304,520 of record NZ_JAJNJL010000003.1, on the reverse strand, counting down.
ATAATTGCCTCCTAAAAATGGTTATATTTTATTTTAACATAAATAGAATATAACCATTTTTGATTTTAAAAAGAGCCAGAAAACATTTGAAATGCTTCTGGCTCTCTTAATATATTATTTATTTCATTGCAGCTTCTTTTAATTTCTTTATTGCTGTTCTTTGAAGTCTTGAAACATGCATTTGACTGAGACCTATTTTTTCGCCAGTCTCTTTTTGACTTAAGCCCGTAATAAAGGTGTATTGAATTATTTCTCTTTCTCTATCCGTTAAAATAGGCAGAATTTTTTCTAATATCATTCTTTTTTCTGTTAAATCATAACCTTCTTCAGATTCTCCCATAATATCTAACAAGGTAACGGTAGATCCGTCTTTATCCGCTTCGATAGAATGGTCAACACTTAAGGCATTATAACTTTGACCCATTTCCATTGCTTCTAGAACATCTTCTTCAGTTACTTCTAGTCTATTTGCAATTTCAATAATTTTAGGTGACCTTCCTAATTCATTGGTCAATTCTTCGTTTGCCTTTTTTATTTTAGGGCCAATTTCTTTAATTCGTCTAGGTACATGTACACTCCAAGTTTTATCTCTTAAATATCTCTTTATCTCACCAATTACTGTTGGAACTAAAAATGCTTCAAACTTTCTTTCAAATGAAACATCGAATCTTTTTATAGCACCTAATAAACCAACCATACCAACTTGAACAAGATCTTCATGATGTGCTTGGCCTTTAGAATATTTATATGCTAAAGATTCTACTAATTTCTGATAATGTAATACTAGCTTTTCTTGAGCTTCACTATTATCATTTTCTTGGTAATCTGCTATCCAAGCATTAATGTCTTCTGGAGAAACTTCATTATAAACTTTGGACTCTTCCGTCATGTGTTTGCACCTGCTCTTTAGATAAATACTTTGTCATACTTATTGTAACACCAGCATCTTTTTGGACACTTACTTCATCCATTAATGATTCAATAAGAAATAGTCCTAATCCACCTTGTCTCAAGAAATTGATATTATCACTTTCTTGGTAAGGTCCAAGCACTTTTTTAGCTTCTTCATAATTAAAGCTTTTACCTGAATCTGATACAATGATTTCTATTTTATCTTCAAATACAAGGTAACCTATTAATATTTCACCTTCAACTTTATCACTATATGCGTGTTTCACTGCATTTGTTACCGCTTCTGACACTGCAATTTTTGAATCTTCAATATCTTCATATGAAGCACCAGCTCTATTAAACACGCCAGATAATGTTAATCTGACAAGTCCAACATATTCTGGAGCTGCAGGGAATCTCATCTCTATATAATCATAGTTAGATGTCATCTCATTATACCTCCGTTCCTTTGTTGACATGCATTAATTCTTTAAGTCCTGTAATATCAAATAATCTCTCAATTCTATCAGATACACCAAGCACATATAGTGATTTATCATGTTCATTGAGTGATTTTAATGTGCCAACAAATAAACCTAAACCAGTAGAATCCATATAACTTACGTTCTCCAAATTAACATGTATATCATGTGTTCCTTTTTGTCTAATCGGTTGTAATACGTCTTGAAGTTGAGGCGCAGTGTACACATCCAATTCTCCGCCAACTTTAATTTCATAGTAGTTTTCATGTTCAGTAGTTTCAATGTTAAGATTCATTCCTTGTTACACCCCTAAATGTATTAGACTTTCATCATTTATTTTTACCCGTTTTTAAAATGTTTAATCTTATTTAACACATCTTAAATATTTTTAACTTACAACTATTTAACTCTTTTAACAATTAATATCGTTAAATCATCTCTTTTATTTGGATTCTGTAGTTTGACTAGTTCTTCATATAAGATTTGGACAATGTCTTGCGGATGTAGTTGTTTGTACTCATCAATCATACTTAATAAATCTGTCGTTTTGATAAATTCATTTTGTTGATTGCGCAATTCTGTTACACCGTCAGTAAACACGATAATCATATCTTGTAATTCTATTTTTATTTCACTTTGTTTATAACGTGTGTGTTTATTAACACCGAGCACAATACCTCGTTCAGACATTTCTTCAAATTCTCCAGTCTGACTTCTATATATGTATCCAGGCTCATGTCCTGCAGAACTATAATAAAGCATGTTATTAATTTCTTCATATAGTCCATAGAACATTGTCACAAACATATTTTGATTAACGTTCTTTTCCACAACTCGATTCAAACGTTTCAAACCGTCACTCGGCAATTGCGAATGACCGTAAGAGTCCATACCAAATTTAATCATACTCATCGCTAATGCTGCCGGTATACCTTTACCGATAACATCTGCTACTGCAAAACTCATAGTTCCGTCATTATGATCAATTAAATTAAAATAATCTCCACTTACTTTTTGTGCTGGAACAGAAATTGCCCCAATTTGAATACTATCAAATTGAGGGATTTGAGGCTTTAGCATCGTTTGTTGCAAGCTAGACGCAACTTCCATTTCTTTATCATGAATTTTAATTTTATTTAATAACTTCTTGTAATCACGGTATGTAAAGCCATAGCCTATCATGACTTCTAAAAGAACATCAAATGAACGAATGATTTGTTCTTTAGTCAGTTCTTGTTCCTGTTCCATAATATTTACATGTAATTGTACTATCTCCTCTGGTGAAACATTATCTTCAATGGCTTCAGTTGAAAATGTTTGGCAAGATGATAAAATTTCGTCATCATTTGTTTGAACATAATCAAGTAATAATTGAAGATACTGTTGTTTCTTTTGTTCTGACACGAAGTCACCTCGTTTCAAATATACTAAAAAAGCTTTAGGTTAATCCTAAAGCGGAAGACGTTTTAAAGTAATATTGATTCTTTTAAAACAATTTCATTATGTATTACCTAATGTATCAAATTTTTGTTGCAAAGTTAGATTGAGGCTGATTGCAATAGCAGTATCAACCTCTTTCATCTTTGCATCAGATAAATATGTTAATTTTTCTTTTAAGCGTTTTTTATCAATAGTTCTGATTTGTTCAAGCAAAATTACGGAATCTCTGTCTAATTTATATTTCGCTGCCTCAATTTCTACATGAGTGGGAATTTTGGCTTTATTTATCTTACCAGTAATTGCTGCAACAATCACAGTCGGGCTGTATCGATTACCTGTATCATTCTGGATAATAACGACTGGTCTTGTTCCCCCTTGTTCAGAACCTGTAACTGGTGAAAGATCTGCGAGATATACATCTCCTCTTCTCATTTATTCACCTTGCTGAGAGGCTATATGCGATTCATTTGAATCACAAGCTTCACATTCACAATAGTATGCTTCAGATGCAAGGGAGAGATTTAAATCGGCCATTGAACGATAGCCTTCTTTCAGTGTTTGTTCTAAACTTTGTGTACGATTTTGCGTTAAAGATGTCATAACAAATACCTCCAGATAAAATAAATGTAAATTTTGTTGATTAAGTTATTAATATCATAACAAATGTAACTCTATTTGACTATGCTATTTTAATAATTCGTTCGTAATTTCAACATTTTCACCATCATGATAGATACGTGGTAATCTCTTTTTCAAGTTACAAAGTACTTCATAATTAATGGTATCCTGTGCTTCAGCAATTTTTTCTGCTGATTGTTCCGAATCAACATCATTATCCATGAGAATGACTTTATCACCTGTTTGAACATCATCTGGAACTTTAATCATCGTTTGATCCATACATACTCTACCTATGACGGGACAATTCACACCATTTACATTCACAAGTGTATCTTGCATCTTTCTTAAGTAACCATCTGCATAACCAATTGGCAATGTGGCCACTTTAATACGTTCACCAGCAGTAAATGTTGCACCATAACTCACTGTTTCTCCAGGTTCTAAATATTTAGTTTGAACAACCTCTGTTACTAATTGCGCAGAAGGCTTTAATTTTAAATTAGAAATTTCTTGAATATATTTTGATGGATAATATCCATATAATGAAATACCAAATCTAACAGCTGTACAAATAGATGCATCATATCTTAAGGCACCTGCTGAATTTTGAGCATGTATATATTCAGGTGTTTGAGAAGACTCTACAAATTCTTCAAATAATTCATATTGTTTTTTAGAAAAATCATTTGGTTCGTCTGCAGAAGCAAAGTGCGTATACACACCTTCAAATATAAGGCGTTCATGCTGATCTATTTTATGAACGACATGTTGGTAAGTTTCAATATCTTTCAATCCAATTCTACCCATGCCTGTATCTATTTTTACGTGCATCCATAAAGGTTTATCAGAATCATCATCTATAGATTCTATTGCATCATCTAACCATTGTTCTGATGGAACGGTTAATGCAACTCTATGTTGAACAGCTTTATTAATATCTTTAGTATTAATAACGCCGAGTACTAATATTTTGGCTTTAATACCATGCATTCTTAATTCAATTGCTTCATCTAATGTGGCAACTGCAAAGAAGTCTACACCTTCATTCATTAAATATGTTGCAATTGGTACACTTCCTAATCCGTACCCATTTGCTTTAACGACTGCCATAATTTTCTTATTTGGATGAAGTCTTCCTACTGCTTGATAATTTTCTAGTATTGCCTTTAAATCGACGTTGATATAAGTTGGCCTATAATATTTTTCGGACAACAGCAAGGCACCTCCTCTTATAATATTTGTATTTTATCATATAGAAATCAATCTTGCTTAATATTTTCTATAATCACAATGGCTTCTGCATAATGTTTTGTGTGTGTAATGGACGGATGAACACGGTACCCTTCACAAATGATTTCTGGTTTTCCATTTTCATCTGGTAAACAATTAATCGAATGAAAGCCGTATTTTTTACCAATACCTGTACCCATCGCTTTGCTAAATGCTTCCTTCACAGCAAATCTACCAGCGATGAATTCGACTTTTCTTGATTCTAATTTAATTTTGCTAAAAATATTTATTTCATCTTTTGTTAAAATTTTATTAACCATTTCTGGTCGTTTCGTATACCAATCTTGTATACGTTCTATTTCGACTAAATCTATGCCGACACCTTGAATCATCGTTAACACCTTCATTTTCACTATTTAAAATCATTTTTCAATTCTATTTTGTATCGCGTGTTTAATACGATTTGCCTTATCTTTATTTAAATATTGAATCGTTCGATTTCCTCCAGCTGTGGACAACGTAATATTAGCCAGGTTAAACTTTCTCATTATGAATCCTTCATATAGATCAACATTTTGAATTCTACCCATAGGTATCGTTGTTTCTCTAATCATAAAAATACCTGATTTAATGTTTATTTCATCATCATTTATTTCATATCTGAAATTTCGATACATATAATAAGGCTGGATGATTAAACCATATATAGCTATTACCAAGATGAGCACTACTGGAATAAGCAGAAACCATTTTGAAGCTGTCGTCCACCATAAATTAAAAATTACTGCCATAACAATTAATATGATGATGAGTATTGAAATTGTAATCAACGATCCAATACGTTCAACGACCATTCCCTTTTTATCCATTCTATATCTAGGAAGCATCTACGTGACCTCCTTTATCTTTATACCATTTATAAATATTTAACGTATCTTGTTTATTAATAAATCTTAATCCTTTGGACAACATACCATTTCCATATGCTATTTGAATTGTGAAATGTGCAATATCTTTACGTTTAATAATTGGATTTTCATGTAGTTCAAAAGTTAAAATCTTATTTCTATTCGCCCAAATTGTTGTATATTCAAACGGTGTTGCATTCAGTATGACAATTGAGTCGTCATAAATTTTGTATCCAGATTTCAACGTAATGATACTTGCATAAAATAGCATAACCAAGAATATTACTAATCCGATCATCCAAGTATAAGGCCATAAATATATTTGGATAGGTATCACAATTAACAATAAAATAATTGTCGGGATGAACACTCTTCTACGAATACCTTGTTTAGGTAAGCCTTTTTTAACGGAATGAAACTGAAATTGTGGAATAATATCTTCAAGTAATTGATATGCTTCTTTCTTCTTCATAAATGGCAAGATTGTCACAGTACCGACATCAGTATCTTCTCCATTTTCAAAATGTCCATCTGAAGTAATTATCGCCGAAATTTTAGTGTATCCGATCACTCTTCTGAATATAGATTCTTCTTCTTTTAACGCTTGTATTCTTCTAATTGGAACGGTACGTTTTTGAACTGTTAACAAACCATATTTAACCGTTAAAAGTTCCCCATCAAATGTTAATTGATATTTATAATTTTTAATAAATACAATGAGTGATCCAATGACATAACTCAATATAATAAATAATAGTGTGATTGATATGATAACAAATGTTAAATTAACAACTTGATTAATCAGTGGACTGATGTAATCCTCGATATCGATTATTTGTGTGAAAAATCCAAGTAATGAACCAAGTGCCGCAAATACAATCAAAATACCACCACTTGTAAAACTCATCTTCAATAAATCTTTAGTTGATAATCTAAAGAACACAACTTCTTCTTTTTCATTAATAACATCATGTTGATCAGAATCAGACGACGTTCCATCTTCCTCGTTTAACTCATCTTCGCTTTGCTCTTTATTTTTAATAGCATATTTTCTTTCTTTTAAATATTTAGAAAGACTATCACTTTGTGACTTCGTAATCGTATCTAATTCAATACCATCACTCGGCGTTTTAATGCTTAAACTCACGCCACCTAACAACTGATGTACAATATTTTGAGAAGTATCAACAGACTGAATCCTTTCAATATTTAACTCTTTACGATTTTTTGAAAAGACACCCCAAGTCATAATCAATTGATCATTCTCAATCCAATAACGTGTATTGTAAATCTTAATTGCTTTAAAAATACTACTTATAAGTGAAAAAATTAATAGAACAATCGGAAATGTAAGGTCCCAAAAATTATCAAGTCCGCGTGTTACAACAATAAACACAGCGATTATTAATGGAAATACATTTTCTTTTAAACTGGCTAAAAAGCCACTAACATAAGATATTGGATGTAATTTTTGAGGATCAAACATCATCAGTCACCTCTTTAACCTTAGTCATGATATTTAATCTCGTTTGGTCAGCTATTTCTCGGTTGACCATTGGCAACACTTCTAAATTACCTGCTGTTACAACAACGACAAAGTAAATGTTAAACAATCTAGAAATTGGTCCGTGCTTTATCGTTACATATTGGATTCTGTCATAAGGTTGTACAAATCGCTTTTGATAATAAAGCCCGCTTTGTACTTCAATATACCGGTCTCCAATTTCAAAAGATGTTCTTTTAAGTCGTATAATCGGACTTATAAATCCTATCGCAATCATTAGCAGTGCAATCGGGGTCACAATATAAATGAGAAATGTCCACCAATCATATTTATGCCATAAAAATACAAATACACTGTACAAAACTAAGATAACTATGACATTTATAATATGATTTACATACTCATATTTTATAGACTGTTTTGGCATTTTGTGTTCGAGTATTGGTTTATACATATAATCTCCTCTATCGTTCAATTTACGTGTATTATATCATAAAAAAAGTGTGCGTAACCTTAGAGATTACACACACTTCTTGTTTAGTTTTTATTTTGAATGCTCAGCAAATGTTCTACCTGAGAATTGTTTTTTTGAACGTTGTTTGTTTGGTTTATTGTTTTTACCTTTGTTACGGTCAAATTGATTGTTTTTATCATTACCGCGACGTTTGTTGTTTTTACCATCAAATCTAGTTCTAGATTTACCACGTGAGTTACCACCACGGTTACCTTGTTTGCCTCTATGATTAGACTTTTTAGATAATGGTTTTTCAAATGTTAATTGAATTTCTGCATCGTTGTTAGAAGTAATTAATTCTTGTAATAATGCAGAAACTAATTTTTGGTCACCGTATTCTTTAATTAATGATTCAGCAATTTTTTCAATACGGCCTTCGATTGGACTTTCTACCCAACCTTTAACTTTATCTTTAACATCTGATTCTTTAGCTTTCATAACCTCACCTGGTGTTGGTGGACGTAAAGCGCTCATTTGACGTTTATTAGCTTTTTCGATTTGACGGATATAATCCATTTCGATTGGATTTACAAATGTAACGGCAACACCTTGTTTACCCGCTCTACCTGTACGACCAATACGGTGTGTATAACTTTCAGTATCTTGAGGGATATCAAAGTTATAAACGTGGCTTACGCCAGAAATATCTAATCCACGAGCTGCAACATCTGTAGCTACTAAAATATCGATTTGATCATTTTTGAATTTTTTCAATACTTCTAAACGTTTAGCTTGTGTAATGTCACCGTGTAAACCTTCAGCGCGGTATCCTTTAGTGATTAAAGCACTTGTTAATTCATCAACACGACGTTTCGTACGACCGAATACAATTGCTAATTCAGGATTTTGAACATCTAATAAATTCGTAAATGTCTCGAATTTTTCTAATTCTTTAACGATTGTGTAGAATTCATCAATTTGTGGATCTGACAATTCGTTAGACATTGTTTTAACAATTTTTGGACTCTTCATGAATTTTTGAACTAATTCTTGAATAGCTTTAGGCATTGTTGCTGAGAATAGTAATGTTTGACGATTTTCAGATGGAAGTTTAGACATTATAAATCTCATATCATCTATAAAGCCCATGTTCATCATTTCATCTGCTTCATCTAAGATCAATGTAGAAATTGATTCTGTTTTTAATGTTCTTCTATTTAAGTGGTCAATCACACGTCCTGGTGTACCTACAACGATTTGTGGACCTTTTTTAAGTGATTTGATTTGTCTGTCTATTGGCATACCACCGAATACAGTTACGACACTTACGTTTTGTCCTTTACTGAAACTACGTAATTGCTCTGCCACTTGGTTTGCTAATTCACGTGTTGGTGCAAGAATCAATGCTTGTACACCTTGTTTATCTGCTACTTTATCAATTAATGGAATACCAAATGCACCAGTTTTTCCTGTTCCAGTTTGTGCTTGTCCTAGCACGTCCGTACCTTGTAATGTATGTGGAATACTTTCGATTTGTATTGGTGTTGGTTCAGTAAATCCCATTTTGTCCAAAGCATTTAAGGTAGCTTCAGAAATACCTAATTCTTTAAATTTTTGCAAAATAATTCTCCTTTTATATAGTTAATTCATCTCGTCTTTTTTATTCAACTTCTATATACTACCACCCTTTTACCAATAGCGCAATGCGATTAAATCGTCGTTTACATTTAATTTTCATAAACAAAAACATAATAAAACTGCACTAAAAAGGGATTTAGTACAGTTTCACTTCTTTATTTATTTTTAAATATAAATTTTTCAACTTCATAAAAAACTTTATAATTTACTTTTGATAAACATATTTCATGTGGTCCTTTATCAATTTCAACTAGACGTGCATGCTTTATTCTCTTCACTAAATTTCTCGATTTCTCAATTGGAACGAGACCATCTATTGTGCCATGTATGATCAACGTTTTCGCCACTATTTGTTCTGGAACATATAGCGCACTTTGCTGTAATTTTTTAAATGCCACAAATGATTTATAGTTTATTTTGATTGTACGTCTCACCATAAAATCAAGAATCTTCAAATCTGCATATCTCATATTATTGATAAATGCATATGGAGACTTAACCAAGTATTGTATATTGATATTTTCAAAAGCTGGTGCAATTAACACTAATTGATCAGGTTGTTTAATTTTAGTTAATAAACCTGCAATAATGCCACCCATTGAAAATCCTATAACAATGACTTTATCTGCTTTCTTTCTTAATATTTCATATGATTGTTTCGCTCGCTCAAACCACATATCTTCATTTGTATCTTTAATCAATAAATTTAAGCCATGTCCTGGGTATTCCGGCGCTTCAAGCATAAAATCATAGCGACTACTCAAATATTCAATTAATGGTAATAACTCATAACGACCACCTGTATAACCATGTAAAAACAAGATACCTACTTTCATGTAAGCGCGTTAATAATCGTTTCGAGTGACATACCTCTAGAACCTTTAAACAAAGTGATAGAGTCTTCATTTAATTGATTTTTTAAATAGTCTGTGATTTCCTCTTTATGCTCAAAGTGATAAGTTTCAGGTATATATGCTTTCGCAATATTTGATATATGAGCCGCTTCTTCACCATATGTGATTAACGTTTGTATAGCTTTAAGTTCTAAATAATAGCCAACTTGCTCATGCATTTCTTGACTCATTTCGCCTAGCTCTAATACATCCGCAAGAATAAGTGTCTTATCCGTTTGTTCCATATTATGCAGTGTATCAATTGCTGCTTTCATACTTGTTGGACTTGCATTATAGGCATCATTAATGAGTAAACCATATTGTTCAGTTTCAATTCTTTGCATGCGCATATCCGTTAATACAAGATCATCTAGAGAACTTTGAATAACATCTTCCGTTACACCTAAATGTTTAGCCACTTGAATTGCATATGTGGCATTTTTAACATTGTGTTCTCCTAATATATTTAAATGATAAATGAAATGACTATTATTCAATTGAAAATTGATGCCATGACTTGATGATTGATTCGTTTTAATAATCACATCATTATCATTCGCTACCCCTACAGATAGTTTGTCATGTTTCATTTCAGATACGAAAGGTTTAAGTAATGGCTCATCACCATCGTATATGAATAGTCCTTTATCTTTAAGACCTTCTGTAATTTCAAATTTGGCTTTTGCAATACCTTCTCTAGAACCTAAATCTTGCATATGAGACTCACCAATGTTCGTGATAATGGCAACATCAGGTTCAGCTAAATGTGTTAATTCACTAATTTCACCAAATCCACTCATACCCATTTCTAGAATGGATACTTCAGTATCTTCATCTAAGTCTAGTATCGTCAATGGACAACCAATCTCATTATTATAATTTCCTTGTGTCTTCTTAACTTTAAATGATTTATTCAACACACATTCAACCATATCTTTAGTTGTTGTTTTACCATTTGAACCTGTAATTGCGACAACTTTAGGATTTACATATTTCAAATATGCTTTAGCTAAACTTTGTAATGCTGCTAAAGTGTCATCAACAAAAATAATAGGTCCTTCTGGCGGATTTGGTACGTCTTTTTGCCAAAATGATGCACCTGCACCATCGTCAAGTGTTTGACGTACAAATTTATGACCATCTACATTTTCACCTTTAAATGGTATAAACAAATTTGATTTAGCAATTTTTCTTGAGTCTATGCATGTACCTTGAACAACGACATCAAGATATTCGTCTTGAATGTCACAATCAACCCATTCTTTAATTTTACGTAAATTAATATTCATTCTATTTACCCTCAGTCAATTTTATATTTGATATTCTTCTTGTTATCGTATCGTTCAATAGCAAGTTCAATTAACTTAGTTATAAGCTCTGTATAGCTTAAGTTCATGTTCTCCCATAATAATGGATACATGCTGTATTGTGTAAATCCTGGCATTGCATTTGTTTCGTTAATATAAATTGTATTATCTTCTGTTAAGAAGAAGTCTGCTCTTACCAATCCAGAACAATCTGTTGCTTTAAAAGCTTCAATAGCCATATTTCTTAAAGTTGTTGCTGTTTCTTCATCTACATCAGCAGGTATTTGAAGTTTAACTTTGCCATCTTTATATTTAGATTTATAATCATAAAATTGTACATCTTTAATAACTTCACCAGGTAAAGTTGTTTCTGGGTAATCATTACCTAATACGGCTACTTCAATTTCTCTAGCATCAACACCTTGTTCGATCACAAGTTTACGGTCAAATTGAAATGCTTCTTCAATACCAGAAATTAATTCTTCTTTATTCGTACATTTACTAATACCAACACTTGATCCTAAATTTGCAGGTTTAACGAATACAGGATATTCAAGTTTATTTTGAATAAGCTCCACTATATTATGTTCATATTTCTCGTATTCACTTTTTAAGAAACTTACATATGGTAATTGAGGTAATCCTCTGTGAGCGAATAAATGTTTCATCACTAATTTATCCATTGAACTTGATGCTGCAAGCACACCATTACCAACATAAGGAATATCCAATACTTCAAATAAACCTTGAATTGTACCGTCTTCACCGTTTGGACCGTGTAATAATGGAAATACTGCGCTATATGCGTTGCCATCATTACTCGCTTCTAATAATTTAGATATTGGTGTTAATGATTCACTTGATAATTTTAATTGTTCAATATCTTCGACTTTTCCATCGATAGATTGGTCGCTTTTAATCCAATCCCCATCATTTGTAATATAAATGATATCAATTATGTATTTAGATAGATCAACTGCATTGATCACATTTTGAGCCGTTAAAATTGATACATCGTGCTCTGCACTTTTCCCACCATATATAATGCAAATATTTTTTTTAGACATATATAAGCCTCCAAGTAGATTATTAGCCTATATTTTATCATGTTTTTAGCTATTGTTGCACGTATCAACATGACTATTTTAAAAATAACGCTTTTCTGAATAGCAAAAATGTATCACTTTATGTACAATCAAGTTATAATGAAAATTATGAAATTTAGTGTTAATTAAAGGAGTCTTTTAATGGAAACTTCTACTCGTACATTAAATAAATCGTTTCTAGAAAGAATAGATTGGCGATTAATTACGATTATTCTTATCTTATTTGGAACGAGTTGTTTAATAATCAATTCTGCAATGTCTGGCGGACAATATGAAACAAACTTTTTACTTAAACAAGTCTTATACTATGTACTTGGTTTTATTTTAGCCATTGCCTTAATGTTCATATCTCCAAAGACACTAAGAAAATATGTTTGGATTATATACATAATTGGAAACTTATCATTAGTTGGACTATTAATCCTGCCTGAATCTAGCTTTACACCTATTATTAATGGTGCTAAAAGTTGGTATAGACTAGGACCTATCAGTATCCAACCATCTGAGTTTATGAAAATCATTTTAATTATTGCGCTAGCTAACGTTATCTATCAACATAATAGATTTACTTACAACAAATCATTATCAAGAGACTTTAATTTATTACTAAAAATTGGTTTAACTTCTTTAGTACCAATGTTATTAATACTTTTGCAAAATGATTTAGGAACAACACTTGTATTAATTGCGATCATTCTTGGTATCGTTGTTGTTTCTGGCGTGACATGGAGAATACTCGCACCAGCATTCATCGCTTTATTTGGAATTGGATCAAGTATCATTTTATTAATGATTTTTAAACCAAGTGTGATTGAGAAAGTTTCAGGTATTAAGACGTATCAATTAGGACGTATTAATTCTTGGCTAGATCCGTATGCATACAGCTCAGGTGACGGATACCATTTAACAGAATCCTTAAAAGCCATTGGTTCTGGTCAAATATTTGGTAAAGGTTTAAATAACGGTGAAGTTTATATTCCTGAGAATCATACTGACTTTATTTTTTCAATCATTGGTGAAGAATTTGGATTTATTGGAACGATGGCTGTACTGATTATTTTCTTAGCGTTATTCATTCACTTAATTAGAATGGCTACTACGACACGTCATCCTTTTAATGTTGTATTTATAATCGGATACTTATCATTCGTACTATTCCACGTTGTACAAAATATCGGTATGACCATTCAATTACTACCTATCACAGGTATCCCATTACCATTTATAAGTTATGGTGGATCAGCGTTATGGTCATTAATGGCAGGTGTCGGTATATTACTATCTATCTATTACCACGAAAAAGAGAAATTTACTGAATCCGACTAAAAAGCCGACATATAAAAAACCGCATCCTCAATTTGAGGACGCGGTTTTTTAGTTTACCAATTTATTTCAACTTGTTAGTTGCGACATTCGGCAAACTACGCATTATTTCTATTCGTGACTTAGTTTCTGTTATGTTTACGCCTAATGATGATAAAAGTTTGACCACATTCTTTACCTTTGACTTAGGTTGATTCATGGGTACCACCTCTTATTCAATTTAATTACCTTAAGTTCATTCTACTCTAAATTAAGTAGTTTGACTATAGTTCATTCGGCCTATATTGTTATTTTTTTGTTTAATTTGTTATTTTTTTATAATAATTATATGAATGATAACTTAAACAACTTCATATCCAGCATCGAAAATAGCATTTTCAATATTATCGATACTTGCAGGATCTTCGTATACGACACGTACTTGATTATCATCTGGACTAGCGACAACTTCTTTAACACCGATTAATTGACCTACTGATTCCTCAACTGCTTGTTTACAATGTCCACAAGACATACCTTCAACATTAATGATTTGTTCTTTCATTTATAACACTCCTATATATTTAAATGATATTTTAATTGATGCCATTTCATAATCATTATATGCATATGTTTTAGAACGGTCAAATACAACCTTTTCAATTTTAATTTAAATGTATTATACTAGTTTAAGATAAAGAAACGGAGGCATTGGTATGAACTATTTCTCATATTTTTCATTTGATTTTTCCATCATAGTATCAGTGCTACTTATTACAGCATTTATTCTGAATGTTGTGTTTGGATTTATTATCATTTTCTTAGAACCAAGAGAAGCTGGTGCGATTTGGGCATGGTTGCTAGTGCTTTTATTTGTTCCGATATTAGGATTTATACTTTACCTACTATTTGGGAGACAAATTCAAAGAAAGAGTATTTTCAACTTAGATGAACAAGATAAAATAGGTCTTGAGCACATCATAAATGAACAAATTAAAGCAATTGATGAAAATAATTTCGAAATTGATAAGCCTGAAATTTCTAATTATAAGCATCTGATTCATATGTTGCTTTACAATAACTCAGCCTTCTTAACAACTGATAACAAAGTTGAAATGTTTACAGATGGACATGATAAATTCGATGCACTTATTGAAGATATTAGAAAAGCTGAGTCATATATCCATATTCAATATTATATCTTTAAGAAGGATAACTTAGGTAAAAAGATCTTATTTGAACTTGAAAAGAAACTTCAAGAAGGTCTAGAAGTTAAAATGTTATATGACGACATGGGTTCCCGTAAATTAAATTTATCTTCATTCAAGAAATTTAGAGCTCAAGGTGGAGAAGTTGCAAGTTTCTTCCCTTCTAAACTCCCACTCATTAACTTTAGAATGAATAACCGTAACCATAGAAAGATTGTTGTGATTGATGGAAAAGTTGGTTACGTAGGTGGCTTTAATGTCGGAGATGAATATTTAGGTTTAGATAAAAAATTTGGTTATTGGCGAGACACGCACTTAAGATTAGAAGGCGACTCAGTCAATGCATTACAGCTTAGGTTTATGTTGGACTGGAACTCACAATCTACACGTGACAAGATGCGCTATGAATCTAAATACTTCCCTGATGTTGAGTCTGGCGGTAAAGTTGGTATTCAAATTGCATCAAGTGGTCCCGATGAAGAATGGGAACAAATCAAATATGGTTATTTAAAAATGATATCTGAAGCTAAAAAGCATATTTACATTCAAACACCATATTTCATTCCAGATTTATCATTTTTAGATGCGATTAAGATTGCTGCCCTATCAGGCGTAGATGTTAATGTGATGATTCCTAATAAACCTGATCACCCATTTGTTTATTGGGCAACATTTGCCAATGTCGGTGAATTAATTAAAGCAGGCGTTAAAGTTCATATATACGAAAAAGGCTTTATACACACGAAGATGGTAGCCATAGATGATGAAGTTGTAAGTATTGGTACAGCAAACATGGATAATAGAAGCTTTGTATTAAACTTCGAAGTTAATGCCTTTATTTACGACGAAGAAATCGCAAAGAATTCACGATTAGCTTATGAGAATGATATGACGCATTCATCATTATTAACAGTTGAAAGATATGAAAATAGAAGCACGTGGATTAAATTAAAAGAAGGTATAGCACGCTTACTATCACCTTTACTATAAATTCTAAACAGGTAGAAGAGATGATTGTTTAAACTTTTCTACCTGTTTTTTTAAGGAGAAAGATATGAATAAAGAACAGATTATTAAAGAAGCAGAATCATATGTTAGAACATTACATCAAAACGATACGACAGGTCATGACTTTGAGCATATTCTAAGAGTAAGACATCATGCTCTAGATATTGCACAGTTTGAGGACGTGGATTTATTCGTAGTTGAATTAGCAAGTTTACTACACGATGCTGTTGATAAGAAATTATTTAAAGATGCCGATACAGCGTGGCAACAACTTTATCAATGGATGAATGACATGGAGCTAAGTGAAGCGATTCAAACAGAGATTATCCATATTCTAAAGTATGTTAGTTATAACGGTGGTAAAAATGAAGGTAAACTTACAAGCTTAGCAGGAAAGATCGTCCAAGATGCAGACCGTATAGATGCGATTGGCGCGATAGGAATAGCTAGAACATTTCAATATGCCGGTCATTTTAAAGAACCTATGCATATCTCCTCTCAACAACCGCGTAATTTAAATGACCTACAAGAAGGTCAATATCATGATGAACCGAATACAGCAATCAATCATTTTTACGAGAAATTATTACTATTAAAAGATTTAATGAATACTAAACGCGGCAAACAAATTGCTGAAGAACGCCACCTATTTATGGAAAACTTTTTAGAACAATTTTATCAAGAATGGAATATAATTAAAAAAACAAACTAATCACGATGATTAGTTTGTTTTTTTGCTTTTATTTCTTTTTCTTCTTATTAGATACGAGTTTAGCTGGTTTCTTCTCTTTGTTAGCTTCTTGTTGATTTCTTTCATGTGCTTCAATGATTGGTTTCATTTCTTCTTCAACTTTGTTGTTATAGAAGACATTACCTAACCATGTTTGAACAACTAAGAATGCACCACCGACTGCCCAGTATAAACCTAATGCAGATGCTGAAATGTATGACATCCAAATAATCATAATTGGAGAAATAAACATCATCATTCTCATCATATTTTTCTGTTCATCTGGAACATTCGCATACTTCATAGAAACAAATGCTTGTAATGCATAAATGATACCTGCAATGACCGTAATAATTAAATCAGGTTCAGTTAAATTAAACCATAAGAAATTCGGATATTCTGTAATTCCGCCTTCAGTAGGATATTTTAATACATAGAATAATCCCATGACAATTGGCATTTGTATAACGATTGGTAAACAACCCATGTTCATTGGATTAATACCATGTTTTTTGTATAATGCCATCATTTCTTGATTGGCTGCCATTTTTTCTTCTTGAGTACGAGCACGTTTAACTTTTTCTTGAATTGCTTCCATTTCAGGTTTAGCAAGTTTCATTTTTTCACGCATTAACTTTTGATTCTTATACGTCTTCATCATAAATGGGAATAACGCAAAACGCACAATTAATGTTATAACGATAATAGCTAGACCATAATCGTGATTCAAATTTGTACCAAGCCAATGAATAACACTATCCATCGGTTTTACGAATGTATTATAAAAGAATCCATCCCTATTCTCAGGTTTAGAATAATCACAACCAGCTAGCACAACCATTACACCAAATAATAATGGCCATAAAGCTTTTTTCTTCATTTTTCCACCTCTATTGATATACTCACATAAAACTCATTCTATCATAGAATAGCGACAACATAAATCAATATATTAATTTTATCAAATATTTTTATACTGTTTATGAAAGCCCTTCACAGTTTGTTCAATATTTTGACTTTTCGCTATAGCAGAGATAACACTTACACCATTTGCGCCAGCTTTAATAAGTGGTTGTACATCAACTTCAGTAATGCCGCCGATTGCAACGATAGGAATATCTTGATTGATTTTTCTCATATTTTCAATCTGTTGATACCCACCTTCTTCTCCTGCATCAGCTTTAGAATTTGTAGAATGTATAGGTCCGGTTCCAATATAATCCACGTCGGATATATCAGATTGATCATATTCCATTTTATTTGCAACACTTAAGCCAATGATTTTATCTTTAAACTTATCTTTAAAATCAGCTACGTTTCGGTCATCTTGACCGACGTGTATGCCATCAGCATTTAATTTAATTGCTAAATCTACATCATCATTGACGATAAATGGAACTTGATATTGCTTGCAAAGCTCAAATAATGATTGCACAAGGGCTTCTTTTTCTGCCCCTTTCTTACTCGTCTCACCTTTTTCACGAAATTGAAACATCGTGATGCCTGCTTTTAAAGCTTCTTCAACAACTCTTATAAGATTACCATCAGCAATATCTTGACTGCCTGCTATAAAATATACTTTTAACGTTTTTGGATCAAACATTTAGTTCACTTCTTTCACAATCTTTTTCTCTTTAACGATGTCTTCCGTTATAACATTCAGTTGATCTATAAACGAAATTTGAAATGTACCTGGTAAATGTGCCCCAGGTTGTTGATATGCCAACTCACTTGCAATATTATATGTTGATAACGCTTCTTCTAATAAGTCTATTGTGATGGTATTTTCATGAGATAAGAATGCAGCTATTACCCCACCTAATAAACAACCTCCACCAGTTACTTTCGTTAACATCTCACTACCATTGTGCAATTCGATGATTTTATTATGACATGCAATGACATCGACTTTACCAGTTATGATAATCGGTAGCTTTAATTGTTGATGTGCTTTTTTTGCAATTTTAACAGCATCAAGCGTATCATCACTATCTGTACCTTTCATAATTGTATCTTCTTCTATAAGCGCTAATATTTCTGATGCATTGCCTCTTATAACATCAACTACTTCATCATTTAATAATGTCGTACAAAAAGTCTTTCTTAATTGTGATGCACCAACAGCAACTGGATCTAGAACTACTGGAACACCATTTCTATGCATAATTTCAGCATATTGCTTCATATCATATGCTTTATCAGTCGTAATCGTACCTATGTTAAGAAGAAAAGCGCCTGCTGCTTTTGAAAATTCTTCTGCTTCTTCAGGTTCTTCACTCATTGCTGGACTTGCGCCTAATGAAATTAAACCATTTGCTGTAAAGTTTTTAACGACATCATTTGTATAACATACGATTAATGGACTATTTTCTCTAATATTTGTTAATTTACTCATAATCTAATCCCTCTATCTTTTGGTATGCAAAGTGGTTTACTGGACCTCTACCTTTGCCTATTTCAGGTGTATATTGAATAGCTAACGTAATAAATCTTTTAGCTACTTCTACCGCTTCTTCAATTGTATGACCTTTAGCTAATTCTGCTGTTATTACTGCACTAAATGTACAACCTGTTCCATGTGTATGCTTCGTATTGAATCTTTCACTTTTCCAACTTTTCACGCCATTTTCAGTAAATAAATAGTCGATTGCATCACCTTCCAGATGGCCACCTTTTATAACGACACCTTTAGATCCAATTTCATTTAAGAAAAATGCACCAGCTTTTTTAATTTCTTCTTCAGTTTGAATCTTAAATCCAGTAATATCTTCTGCTTCTGGAATATTAGGTGTAACGACTGTAGCTAAGGGTAATAATATTTCTTTAAGTTTCCCTTTCCCTTCATCATCCATTAGCGCATCACCACTTTTAGCAACCATGACTGGGTCAATAACATACGGTTTACCAGATTGTTCAATAAATGGTTTAATCGTTTGCATCATTTCTTCTGATGCAATCATACCTGTTTTGATAGCATGTGGCACTTCATCATCAAAGACACTTCTTAATTGGCTTTCAATAACATCAACAGGTAAATGGTAAACGTCTTGTACACCTAGACTGTTTTGAGAAACGATACTAGTAGCAACTGCCATTCCATAAACGCCCGATGCATGAAATGATTTCAAATCTGCCATAATACCCGCTCCACCACTTGGGTCCGTTCCAGCAATCGTTAATGCTATATTCGGTTTTTTCATTGTAATCCACCTCAAATTTATATTTATAATTCTATTATTGATAACTTCATAAAAAATGACCTCTTTCATAAGAAAGAGGTCAATTAATAGTTGTAAAAACGTTCATCGACCACTTTCCTACGTTGGCATTATCCAAATCAGGTGTTAAGGGACTGAATTAATTCATCTCAGCCAAATGGCGCCCCTAGCAGTCACTCATATATTCAGTTTATTTAAGATTATCAAATAGACGTATTGTGGTCAAATTAAAAAATCGCCTAGGATATTTCCTAGGCGATTGGATAAATTAATTTATAACCACTTTAGATTAAAGTGTATGGCTTACCAGTATGTGTTTGAAGAACGGAATGCTACTGCATTATCAATTGAACCATAACGACTTTTAGCATAATTAATCATACCTTTAGTTTGTTGTTCAACAGTTCCTCGACCCCATGCTTCTTTAGTTTGTCCAAGACCACGGTAGCCTAATTCATTAACTGCATTTGGATTACCACTTGATTCAGGTAAAACAATTGTATTCCACATAGCTTCAGTACCACCAGCAGCTAAGAATTGAGCTTTTACTGATCCACCAGTGCTAGCTGTTGAAGTTTGAGTAGTTCTAACTTTTTGAGCTGGAGCTTGGTATGATTGTTGAGCTGGTGCTTTATATGTTTGTTGTGCTGGCGCTTGGTAAGATTGAACAGGCGCTTGGTAGCTTTGTTGTTGAGCTGGAGCTGCAACTTGTTCTTGAGTTTGTTGAACTGGCGCTTGTTGTGCTACAGGCGCTTTAGCTGGCTCAGCTGATTGAGCTGGAGCTTGTAATGATAAAGTTTGTCCAACAATGATTAGATCTGAAGATAAGTTGTTCCATGCTTTTAATTGAGATACAGTTACATCGTATTTAGCTGCGATTTTACCTAAAGTATCTCCTGCTACTACAGTGTATTCTGTAGTTGATTCTGAACTTTTCTCGTTAACCTTGATTACTTGGTTAGGGAAGATTAAGTTAGATTTTAAACCATTTTCTGCTTTAATAGCACTTACTGAAGTACCATATTGTTGTGAAATACTACCTAAAGTATCACCAGATTTTACTGTATGTGTTGCTGCATCGGCTGTAGCTGTTACCCCTGTAGTAACTGCAACTGCCGCAGTTGAAACTGCTAATAATTTTTTCATGATTGAATGTTTCCTCCTGTAAGGTTTTCACTTTTTATATGATTTTTACTGTTTAAACTATACCACTTATTTTTATGTCATAGGTTACAGCTATATGAAAAAATTACAGCTAATATTACAGTTAGATTACGTTAATTTTCAGACAATATTTTGAATATTAATCATTAAAATACCTAAACAAAGGGATTTATAAAGATTGAACAAAATTAATTATCAGACAATTTGTCATATTCATGTAATTTTTTAAACAATTACGTGTAATTATGTATACTTGCTGCCCTACAGCAAGACAGCAAGTTTCGGAATTTAGAATCAAGAATATTTATTTTCGGAAGTATTTCTATAAACAGTTTTTATTGAAGTTTAATGCTACGAGGTTGTTACTTTTGATGCATCAGCATCAGGAGTTTGTTGTTCAGTTTCTTTAATAACGTCAACGACATTATGATATTCGCTATATAACTTTTCATCTAAGTTATTTTCACCATTTTCTTTAGCTAATGCTTCAGCTCGTAATTTTTCTTTTGCTACTTTTGATGAAAGGTCACTAGCATAACTTTCACTAATTAATTCACTCATTTCCTCTTTCGTTTGAGGGATCGTTGATTTACTTGATGCAGGCATATTTAAGAATTTAATCGTTTCACATATAATTTCTGTTATATAGTGTTTCTTATCATCTTTAACATATGCTCTTGATTGAATTTGCCCAGTTAATGCAACAAGCTGTCCCTTCTTAGTATATTCATGAATATTATGTGCAAGTTTACCAAATGCTTTACATACAATAAAATCAACAGCAATCGTGCCATCTTTAGTCTTATATCCACGTTCAACAGCTAAACAAAATGTAGAAATGATAATTTCGCCTTTCTTATAATATGCAGGGTCCTTAGTTAAACGTCCAACTAATACAGATTTATTTAACATATTCTCACCTCCTTATACTTATAATATAATGAGTCAATTTTTTCAGTCAAAGTCCGATAAATCATAAAATAAACACCTATTCTTCACTTTATTTTATGATTATTGTTATTTCATGCAAAAGTGCTTTATAATAGATAACAAAGTTAAACATTCGTAGATTTAACGATAAGGGGGATGTTTATGAAAACATTTAAAGCCGTACGCTTTCAAATTGTAGATGATGAACAGATTACAGAGTATGAATTATTAGATGGTATCATTATAAATAAAGAAAATAGT
This sequence comes from Mammaliicoccus sp. Q-M61, assembly GCF_022386055.1. Classification (NCBI taxonomy): domain Bacteria; kingdom Bacillati; phylum Bacillota; class Bacilli; order Caryophanales; family Staphylococcaceae; genus Mammaliicoccus; species Mammaliicoccus sp. Q-M61. Next base: position 282,225 of record NZ_JAJNJL010000003.1, on the reverse strand, counting down.
GGTACAGGATGGCTATTAGAGATCTTAATTTCAGATATCCATTACGAACAAATGAAAGAATATCACGATAACCAAACCTTACTAGATACACGTGTCGTTATAACAAGACCTTCAAACGACCCAGCATTATTTGATGCAACCATCAAATACATAGAACAACTAGAAGATAAAATATCCGTCGTATTTGAATGTCATATCTATACATTACGACAAGTATATGCAGAACGATTATTAGAGCAACTCATAGATGAAGGCTTATCAGGAGATGAGCTTAAAACATCATTTAATAGATTGATGCAATCTAAACCAAAATTAAAAGACGAAAAAAGCAATATATAAAGAAAAATCTAGGACAGTTTGTGGTCCTAGATTTTTTGTTAGGTGTGTATTTGGGTGTGTAACTTCCATTATTCCGAATTCTGGTAATTAGAATCCGTTAACTTCCATTATTTCGAATTCTGGTAATTAGAATGCGCTAACTTCCATTATTTCGAATTCTGGTAATTAGAATCCGCTAACTTCCATTATTTCGAATTCTGGTAATTAGAACGTTGTAACTACCACTATTCCGAATTCTGGTAATTAGAACTCTGTAACTACCACTATTCTGAATTCTGGTAATTAGAATCCGCTAACTTCCATTATTTCGAATTCTGGTAATTAGAATCCGCTAACTTCCATTATTTCGAATTCTGGTAGTTAGGTGGGCGCTCTCTTAGAGACATTTCTCGGAATTCTGTCCCTAACAACGCCTCTTACGGACATTTCTCCGAATTCTGTCCCTAACATCGCCTCTTAGAGACATTTCTCGGAATTCTGTCCCTAACAAAATCAAATCCCATTTATAAGCAGAAAAAAAGAGAAAACAGTCGCCTGTTTTCTCTTTTCTATTTATTGATCTACAATAGCAAAGCTAATTTCACAACTACATGCAACTTCTCCATCTACTGTTGCTTTTGCTGTTCCTTTTCCTATTGGACCTTTTATTTTGTTTATTTCTACTTCAAGTCTTAGAGTGTCACCTGGTGTAACTTGTTTTTTGAATCGACATTTATCAATTCCTGCAAACATTGCTAGTTTACCTTGGTTTTCTTCTAAGCGTAACATTGCAACTGCACCTGTTTGTGCTAATGCTTCTACGATTAATACGCCTGGCATTACTGCATAATCAGGAAAATGTCCTTGGAAAAATGGTTCGTTACCTGCTACTTGTTTAATACCTACACAACGTTTACCGTCTTCTAATTCTACTATTCTATCTAATAATAAAAATGGGTAACGGTGAGGTATAATTTTTTTAATTTCGTTAAAGTCATAAATAGTTTCCATTATGAGCTCCTTCCAGTTAAATCAAAGATGTGTTGCCAAGTTTCGGGATTAAACACCCCAAATGGATTATGAAGTATACCGTATCCAATCATAGTTCCAACAATAAATAATAAAATCATTAATACTAATAATATAAGTAATTTAATCCATAATGGAATGACACGATGCTCTACTTCCACTCCTTGAATTGTTTCTACTCTATTTCTTTGAAGTTTCTCTTTAATAGATTGATAAGTTGACTTTCTTTTTTTATCGTCAGATCTTGATGATTGTGTTTCAGCCATACTAAACCCTCGCTTTATCGTTTAACTTGCCATTATCATTGATGCGTTCAACATCTGCACCTAATGCTTTAAGTTTACCATGAAAATCAACATAACCTCTATCTAAATGTTTAAGTTCTGTAACGTTTGTATATCCGTCAGACACAAGTCCAGCAAGAATCAATGATGCACCAGCTCTTAAATCTGTAGCTTTTACATCTGCACCTTGTAATTTACTGTTACCTGTAATCATTGCACTTCTACCATTAATGAAAATATCTGCATTCATACGTTTGAATTCTTCTACATGCATAAATCTGTTTTCAAATACTGTTTCAGTTACTTTACTAGTACCATTAGCTGTTAATAATAAAGCCATAATTTGAGATTGCATATCTGTAGGGAATCCTGGATGTGGCATTGTTTTAACATCAATTGCTTTAATTTCACCAGGTACTTGAACATTTAATCCATCTTCGATATCCGTAATTTGAACACCAGCTTCTTCTAATTTAGACACTAAGCTAGTCATATGTTCTCTAATTGCTCCAATAACATTAACGTTTCCTCTAGTAATCGCTGCTGCAATCATAAATGTACCAGCTTCAATTCTATCTGGAATAATAGAATGTTCTGCACCGTGTAATTGACTAACACCTGTGATTCTAATTGTATCTGTGCCAGCACCGTGTACTTGTGCACCCATTTCATTTAAATAGTTAGCTAAATCTACAATTTCTGGTTCTCTTGCAACGTTTTGAATTTCAGTTTTTCCTTCTGCAAGGACTGCTGCCATCATAATATTTTGAGTAGCACCTACACTTGGGAAATCTAAATAAATTTTAGCCCCTTTTAAGCCATTAGGTGTTGTTGCTTCAATAAATCCGTTATGTAGTTCAATTTCTGCACCTAAAGCTTCGAATCCTTTTAAATGTTGTTCAATAGGTCTTGAACCAATTGCACAACCACCAGGTAAAGCAACTCTAGCATGACCTTCTCTTGCTAATAAAGGACCCATAACTAAAATACTCGCTCTCATCTTACTTACGTATTCATATGGTGCTTCGATTTTTAATGTATTTGATGCATCTATTTTTACAGTGTTATGATCTGCATCATATTCTATATCTGCATTTAAATGCGTAAGTACTGTGTTAATTGTATCTACATCACTTAATTTAGGTACATTCGTTAATACACTTTGACCAACACTTGGTAAAAGTGTAGCTGTTAATATTGGTAATACTGCGTTTTTTGCCCCTTCGACTACAACTGTGCCATTAAGACTTGCTCCGCCTTTCACGACGATTTTATCCATATAATTATCCTCCAAAAAACTTCACTTTTATTTATTTTACAAATGTATATATTTATTTAATACACATTTTTCTTGATTCATAAACATCACCAAAATATTATACTACTTTTTTGTTCTTTTTTCATATATTTATGTAATTTTTTCTTATTATTAGAATAGCAATCTTAATTGTAGCGAATATTGGAGTATATCTAAAATAAAACGACTTACAGCCGTACCTAATATGATAGATAAGATGATAATAAATGTTTGAGCTTGAGCAACATGATTTTTCTTAAAAATTTGTTCTAATCGTACGCCTTGGAGTGCCCAAAATGCTAAACATACACAGATGACATGTAGTAAAAGTCCGATAATACCTAATTGACCATAATATTCCATATTAACAACTCCTTCTAAAAATATAAGGCTGAGACATCACCTGTCTCAGCCTTATATTTTATCTAAATTTAGCCACTTCAATTCGATTAATTGCACGATGAAGTGCACGTTCAGCACGTCTAAAGTCTACTTCATCACGATTCATTTTCAATCGTTCTTCAGCACGTTCTTTAGAATTAATCGCACGGTCTTTATCTATTTCATCGGCAGTTTCAGCCGCTTGAACTAGAACTGTAACTTTATTAGTTCTTACTTCAACAAATCCTTCGGAAACAGCTAAATACTCCGTACCACTTGCTTTGTTTACTTTAACGTATCCTGTTTTCAAAGCTGCAACAGTTGGAATATGTCCAGCCATTACACCCATTTCACCAGTTTCAGTATGTAAAACAACAAGTTCTACTTCTTTTGCTGAGTAAACAGATCCATTAGGAGTGACAACATCTAAGGTAAATGTATTCATTTTCCATTCCTCCTAATTATTATTAGACCTCTACACCCATGTTTTTAGCATTTTCAAGAACTGCTTCAATACCACCGACTAAACGGAAAGCATCTTCTGGGATATGGTCATATTGTCCTTCTAGAATAGCTTTGAAATCTTGTACAGTTTGACTAACTGGTACGTATGAACCTTTTTGACCAGTAAATTGTTCAGCTACATGGAAGTTTTGAGATAAGAAGAATTGAATACGACGAGCACGTTCAACTGTTTTCTTATCTTCATCTGATAATTCATCCATACCAAGTATGGCAATGATATCTTGTAACTCTCTATATTTTTGTAACGTTTGTTGTACACGACGCGCAACATCATAATGTTCATCTCCAACAATTTCTGGAGTTAAAGCACGTGATGTTGAAGCTAATGGGTCAACGGCTGGATAGATACCCATTTCCGTTAATTTACGTTCCAAGTTAGTAGTAGCATCTAAGTGAGCGAAAGCTGTTGCTGGCGCTGGGTCAGTATAGTCATCGGCAGGTACGAATACTGCTTGGATAGATGTAACTGATCCTTTATTAGTAGATGTAATACGTTCTTGTAATTGTCCCATTTCAGTAGCAAGTGTTGGTTGGTAACCAACGGCAGATGGCATACGGCCTAATAATGCTGATACCTCTGAACCTGCTTGTGTAAAACGGAAGATGTTATCGATGAACAATAATACGTCTTGTCCTTGCTCATCACGGAAGTATTCTGCCATTGTTAAACCAGAAAGTGCAACTCTAGCACGTGCACCAGGTGGCTCGTTCATTTGACCGAATACCATCGCTGTTTTCTTAATAACACCTGAATCGCTCATTTCATAGTATAAGTCATTTCCTTCACGTGTACGTTCACCTACACCTGCGAATACAGAAATACCACCATGTTCTTGCGCGATGTTATTGATTAATTCTTGAATAAGTACTGTTTTACCTACTCCGGCACCACCGAATAGACCGATTTTACCACCTTTGATATAAGGTGCTAATAAGTCTACTACTTTAATACCAGTTTCAAGAATTTCTACTTTTGTAGATAAATCTTCGAATTTAGGTGCTAAACGATGAATTGGATCGCGACGTACGCTTTCATCAATTTCTTCACCTAAATCAATTTTTTCGCCTAATACATTGAAAACACGACCTAATGTAGCATCACCAACTGGTACTGAAATAGGTCTTCCTGTATCAGTAACTTCTTGTCCACGTTTAACACCATCAGTTGATGCCATTGCTATAGAACGTACAACATCATCACCAAGGTGTAATGCAACTTCTAATGCTAAGTCAAAGCTTGATCCGTCTGGACGTTCAACTTTAAGTGTTAAAGCATTATTAAGTTCTGGCAATTCACCATGTGGGAAGCGTACATCAATAACTGGCCCTGTAATTTGCGTTACTCGGCCTAATCCCATGTAAATTCCTCCTAATCATTATTCGAGTGCAGCTGCTCCGCCTACAATCTCAGTAATTTGTTGAGTAATTGCAGCTTGACGAGCTCTGTTATATTGTAATGATAATTCATCAATTAATTCTGAAGCGTTATCTGTTGCATTCTTCATAGCTGTCATTCTTGATGCATGTTCACTAGCTTTACCATCTAATAATGCACCATAAATTAAACTAATTGCATATTGCGGTAAGATAACTTTTAAAATCGTTTCTTTATCTGGTTCAAATTCATAACCAGCCATCATACTAGAACCTTTTCCAGTATCTTCATCAGATAATGGTAAGATTTTTTTAGATTTAACTTGTTGTTCAAGCACACTCACGAAATGACTGTAGTAAATTGTTAACTCATCATAAAATTCTTCATTAAACAAGTCTACAGCTTTCTCAGTTAAGGCTTGTACATTTTTAAATGTTGGTTGGTCAGGTAAACCTACATACTCTTCAATGATGTTATATCCTCTAGCTTTGAAGAAGTCTCGGCCTACTCGTCCGACAACAATAATGCCGTATTCGTCACTATTGTTGTTATGTTTTTCTTTAATATCGTTAACGACATTTTTCAAAATGTTAGCACTATATGGTCCTGCAAGTCCTTTATCACAAGTAACAACTAAGTAACCAGAACGTTTTACAGGTCTTGTTTTAAGCATTGGATGATTAACATCTGTACTCTTAGAAGCAATAGCTGTTACAGCATCTTGAATCTTATCCATATATGGTTGAAATGCTTTCGTATTCTCTTCTGCTTTACGCAATTTAGAGTTTGAAACCATATTCATTGCTTTTGTAATTTGACTAGTCTTTTGAGTAGAAGTAATTCTACCTTTGATTTCTCTTAGTGAAGCCACAATTTCACCACCTTTTATTTAAAGCTTAATATTACTCTACATGAGATTTATTAAATACTTTTTTGAATGCATCGATTGCTGAAACAAATTTATCATCAGATGGTAATTGTTTTGTTTCACGAATTTCTTTAAATAGATCGCTTGCATTTGCATCAATCCAATTTAAGAATTCATCTTCGAATCGTGTAATATCTTCAACTGGGATATCATCTAAATGACCTTTAGTTAAAGCATATAAAATAACAACTTGACGATCTACAGTCAATGGTTTGTTTTGATCTTGTTTAAGTACTTCTACTGTACGTTTACCACGTTCTAATTTAGCTTTCGTAGCTTGGTCTAAATCTGAACCAAATTGAGCGAATGATTCTAACTCACGGTATGATGCTAAATCTAAACGTAATGTACCTGCTACTTTTTTCATCGCTTTAATTTGAGCTGAACCACCTACACGTGATACAGATAAACCAGCGTTGATCGCAGGTCTTACACCAGAGAAGAATAAGTCTGATTGTAAGAATATTTGTCCGTCAGTAATTGAAATAACGTTTGTTGGAACGTATGCTGAGATGTCCCCTGCTTGAGTTTCAACAAATGGTAATGCAGTAATAGAACCGCCACCTAAGTCATCATTTAATTTAGCAGCACGTTCTAATAAACGACTGTGTAAGTAGAATACGTCACCTGGGTAAGCTTCACGACCTGGCGGACGACGAAGTAATAATGATAACTCACGGTAAGCTGCTGCTTGTTTTGTTAAATCATCATAAACGATTAATACATGTTTACCGTTAAACATGAATTCTTCAGCCATACTTACACCAGCATAAGGTGCAATGTATAATAATGGCGCTGGTTGAGCTGCTGACGCAGATACAACGATTGTATAATCTAAAGCACCATGTCTACGTAAAGTTTCTACCGCTGTACGAACTGTAGATTCTTTTTGACCAATCGCAACGTAGATACAAATCATATCTTCGTCTTTTTGGTTTAGAATTGTATCAATCGCAACTGTTGTTTTACCAGTTTGACGGTCACCGATGATTAACTCACGTTGTCCACGTCCAATAGGTACTAATGCGTCAATCGCTTTAATACCAGTTTGTAATGGTTCATCAACTGATTTACGATCCATAACACCTGTTGCAGGTGATTCTACAGGACGAGTCTTAGATGTATTGATTGGACCTTGTCCATCCAATGGTTGACCTAATGGATTTACAACACGACCAATTAATTCTTCCCCTACAGGTACTTCCATAATACGACCAGTTCTTTTAACTTCGTCGCCTTCTTTAATACCTTCTGCAGGTCCTAAAATTACGATACCTACATTATTTTCTTCTAAGTTTTGTGCTAACCCTAAAACGCCAGTATGGAACTCTAATAGTTCGCCAGCCATAACGTCATTTAAACCATGAGCTAATGCAATACCATCGCCGACTTGGATAACTGTACCAACATCGGTAACTGACATTTCTGACTCATAGTTTTCAATTTGAGAGCGTAATAAAGCACTGATTTCTTCAGCTTTAATGGCCATCTATGTCACTCCTTAATATTATTTCATTTGTTGAAATGATTTTGCTAATTGATTTAAGTCATTCTGAATGGAACCATCGTATACTTTTGTACCTATGGAAACACGAATACCACCAATTAAAGAATCATTAACTTGATTTTCTAAAATAAGTTTTTTCAAACCTGTTCTTTTAATAAATGCTTTACCAATTTCGTCTAATTCTTCATTAGATAAAGGATACACAGATTCAACTTTCATTAAATCTTGGCTATGTACCTGATTGTATATTTTGCTAAAATCTTTATGAATTTCTGGAATTAGTGACAATTTACTGTTATTAGCAAGTAGGTATAATGTGTTTAACAAAGGTTTAGAAGCACCTTTAAATACATTGTCAACAAATTGTTGTCTGTCGTTTTTTGCTAATTTAGGATTGTTATCAATTGCTTTTAAATCACTAATTTGTTCTTTAACACTTTCTGATACTTGAGTAAGTTCATCTAAGACGCTGTCTGTTAAATCTTGCGCTTCAGCTACATCATATAAGGCTTGGGCATATTTCTGACTAATATTCGCCATTATTTATCCCCTGCCTCTTTAATGTATTTTTCAACAAGGTCTTTTTGATCTTGTTCAGAGATTTCTTTATTGATTACTTTAGAAGCAATTAATACAGAAAGTTCTGAAACTCTATTATTAATATCTGCAATAGCTCTTTGTTTCTCTTGTTGAATTTCTGCTTGAGCTGATTGTACTAAGCCATTTGCTTTAACATTTGCATCATTAATAATTTGCTCTTGTTGTACTTTAGCTTGATGTTTAGCATCATCAAGAATTGTTTGTACTTCTTCTTGAGTTTTTCTTAATAGATTTCTATTTTCTTCTTCTAATTTCTTAGCGTTTACTTTTGCTTCATGAGCATCATCAATATCTTTATTAATAGCGTTCTCACGCTCATCCATAATTGATTTTAATGGTCCCCAAGCAAACTTTTTTAATAAGGCAAGCAGGATAATAAATGTGATCAATGTAAATAAGACTGTTCCCCATTCGACACCGCCACCTGCTGCTCCTAAAACTAATACGTTTTGATCCACTGCCAACTACACTCCTTTCACTGCAATTAAAGATGAATAACATCTCATAAATGAATGGCGAAATCCTTTTTAGATAGACTCCGCCTGTTCTAAAAATATTTTAGCTTATCGATTCATTACCATGAATGCTACTACTACTGCAATGATAGGAAGGGCTTCAACTAAACCAACACCGATAAACATGATTGTCATTAATGGACCACGTGCTTCTGGTTGACGTGCAACACCTTCTACTGTTCTTGATACGATAAGACCGTTACCGATACCTGCTCCTAATGCTGCTAAACCAATCGCGATTGCTGCTGCTAATACACCTAAACTCATTATAATTTTCCTCCTAGAAATAAAAATATTAATTGTTTTTTTAAATTATATATTAATGATCGTCTGCCACTTTATGGGACATATAAACCATTGATAACATTACGAATATGTAAGCCTGAATTGAACCAATAAATATTGAGAATCCTTGCCATACTATCGCTGGTAAAACTGCTCCGAACGCGCCTAAAACGCCTCCAGCTGCTAATGTTGCTAATAAACCAAGTAATACTTCACCTGCGAATATATTACCGTATAAACGTAGACCAAGCGTTAATGTTGAAGCAAATTCTTCAACAATTTTGAATGGCACCATAAATGCTACTGGTTGTACAAATGATTTCAAGTACGCGCCAGTACCACGCATTTTAACACCATAGTAATGTGTTAAAAGAACCATCAATGTTGCTAACGTTAATGTTACTGTTGGATCTGCTGTAGGTGATTTCCACCATAGTGTATGTCCTACAACAATTGAGAACGGTAATCCTAGCATATTTGATACAAATATGAAGAATATAAGTGTAACCGCCAAGAAGTGAAATCTTCCTCCGTCTTTCCATGCCATATTGCTTTGGATAATACCTTTTACAAAGTCAAATACCCATTCAATAAAGTTCTGTTTACCAGTAGGTCTAATTTTTAGATTCCTAGTACAGACAACAGCTATTACAAAGACGATAACTGCAGAAACTAACAACATTAACATACTTGAAAGATTGAATACTAAATCAAATCCTCCCAAATTGATGGACCACATAGGTGATTCGTGTTCCATATCTTCACCTCTTTTCACAATTTTAATTATTTAATCGAGACTTTTCAGTGATTTAAACATAATTAATACATATGCTATCATCAAACCAAATAAAATCCCGATAATATCAACGATTAGTGGATATTTAAGCCAAAAACAGCAAGCAACGATTGTCACAAGATATCTGACCCAGTTTCCTGTTGATAATTGTAATGATTCAGCATTTTTAGCTCGATTGAGGTAAACTTCCCATGAAAACAAGTTAACAGCTGATGCTATTGTTCCAATAATAAGTCCTAAAACGAACTCATGTTTCAAGAAGAAATACACTACAACTAGAATAATAATAAAGAAAATAAAATACTGTAAATAAGACTTAAAAAAGCCCTTTATATCAAACATTCAGCTGAAACTCCTTAGATAAGTGGCATATCTTTGAAAACCGTTTCATCACACAATTTTCATGATAATATAGTGGACTTATAGTGTCAATGCTATGACAAAAATAGAAAACAAATTTTTGTCATTTTTTTGTCACAGAATTGACACAAACCACCACTTTAATTATTTTGTTCTAAATGGTTCCGGTGCTTCTTTCAGAATATCAAAATAATATTTAATATTTTCACATATTCTCTTAGAAGCGAGACCATCCCCATAAGGGTTTTGAGCGATACTCATTTTTTCATATAATGATTGATCATTTAATAACGCTTTAGTTTCGTTATAGATGTTCTCTTCTTCTACACCTACAAGTTTTAATGTTCCAGCTTCAACGCCTTCAGGTCTCTCAGTCGTATCTCTTAAGACAAGTACTGGTTTACCTAATGAAGGTGCTTCTTCTTGAACACCACCTGAATCTGTTAAGATCAAGTGAGAATTAGCTGCAAAGTTATGGAAATCTATTACTTCTAAAGGTTCAATCAATTCTATACGATCATGATCACTCAATATTTGGTTAGCAATTTCTCTAACCTTAGGATTTTTGTGCATTGGATAAACGACAACAACATCTTCATGCTCTTCAACAATTTGTCTCACAGCTTTAAAAATGTTCTCCATCGGTTTACCAATGTTTTCACGTCTATGCGCAGTTAATAGCACGATGCGTTTACCTTCGTGACGTTTAATAATTTCACTTTCATAATCGTCAGTTACAGTAGTTGATAACGCATCTATAGCTGTATTACCTGTCACAACAATAGATTCGTCTTTTTTATTTTCCTGAAGTAAATTATGTTTAGACTGATCAGTTGGTGAGAAGTGTAAATCAGCAAGGACCCCCGTCATTTGTCGATTCATTTCTTCTGGGAATGGAGAATATTTATTCCAAGTTCTTAACCCTGCTTCTACATGGCCAATTGCAACTTCATTGTAGAATGCTGCTAAACTGCCTGCAAAAGTAGTTGTTGTATCTCCATGTACCAATATCATATCTGGCTTAGCTTCTTGAATAACACTTTCAAGTCCACCTAATACTCTTGATGTTACTTCTGAAAGTGTTTGCCCTTGTTTCATAATATTTAAATCATAATCTGGTGTAATATCAAATGTTTCTAGAACTGAGTCTAGCATTTCTCTATGTTGTGCTGTTACTACAACAATTGGTTGTAACTCCGGATCATTTTTTAATTCTAAAACTAAAGGTGCCATTTTAATAGCTTCAGGTCGCGTACCAAATATCGTCATAATTTTCTTCATTGTAATAAAATCCTCCTATTATCTATTTAGTGCCAAATAATCGATCACCTGCATCACCTAAACCAGGTGTAATGTATGCATGGTCATCTAATTTTTCGTCTAATGCAGCAATATAAATATCTACGTCTTCATGTGCTTCTTGTAATGCTTTAACCCCTTCAGGTGCAGCAATTAAGCCCATAAAACGTATTTTATTTGCTCCACGATTCTTCAATGATTGAATCGCTTCGATTGCTGATGCACCTGTAGCAAGCATAGGATCTACTACAATAATTTCTCTTTCTTCAATATCTTGTGGTAATTTCACAAAATATTCTACCGCTTCTAAAGTTTCTGGATCACGATATAACCCTACATGTCCTACTCTAGCAGCTGGAACGAGTTTCATAATACCATCTGTCATTCCAAGGCCAGCACGTAAAATAGGAATAAGTGCTAATTTCTTACCAGATAATCTTTGAGCGTTCATTTTAGTTACGGGTGTTTCGATTTCAACATCTTGTGTTTCAAAATCTCTCGTAACTTCATACGCCATAAGCATACCGACTTCATCGACAAGCTCTCTAAACTCTTTAGTGCCAGTTTTACGATCACGAATATAACTCAACTTATGCTGAATTAATGGATGATCAAAAACGTGTACTTTACCCATAAGTCTAGCCTCCAATAAATATTTATTTGTTGTAAAGTGGAAACTTAGAAGTTAGTGATAATACGCTTTCATGTGCTTCTTTTAATGTTTGTTCATCTTCTGGATTTTTAAGCACAAGTGCTATTATTCTACCTACTTCTTCAACTGCTTCCTCATCAAATCCGCGAGATGTTACTGCTGGTGTACCTAAACGAATACCACTTGTTACGAAAGGTTTTTCTTGATCAAATGGAATTGTGTTCTTGTTACATGTAATACCAACTTCATCTAAAGCATTCTCAGCTAATTTACCAGTAATGCCAAGAGAACCTTTAACATCTACACAGATAAGATGATTATCAGTACCGCCTGATACAATTCTTAAACCTTCGTCTTCTAGAGTTGCTGCTAATTTTTGAGCATTCTTAATTACTTGTTTTTGATATTCCTTAAATTCTGGTTGTAATGCTTCACCAAATGAAACTGCCTTACCAGCGATAACATGCATTAATGGACCACCTTGAATACCAGGGAAAATTGTTTTATCAATTTCTTTAGCATATTCTTCTTTACAGAAAATCATACCGCCTCTTGGTCCTCTTAATGTTTTGTGTGTTGTCGTTGTTACAAAGTCTGCATAATCTACAGGGTTTTGATGTAAACCTGCTGCAACTAAACCAGCGATATGAGCCATATCAACCATTAATTTAGCGCCAACTTCATCTGCTATTTCTTTGAATTTCTTAAAATCAATTTGTCTTGGATAAGCTGAAGCACCTGCTACGATTAATTTAGGTTGTGCTTCTTTTGCAACTCTCAAGATTTCTTCATAGTCAATTTGTTCATTTTCTTCAGAAACACCATACTCTACAAAGTTGTATAACTTACCACTGAAGTTAACTTTTGCTCCATGAGTTAAATGTCCACCATGACTTAAGTTCATTCCAAGTACAGTATCACCCGGTTCTAAAGCTACAAAATATACAGCCATATTTGCTTGTGATCCTGAATGAGGTTGTACATTTACGTGTTCTCCACCGAAAAGTTGTTTAGCTCTATCACGCGCTAAATCTTCAACGATATCAACGTATTCACAGCCACCATAATAACGACGACCTGGGTAACCTTCTGCATATTTGTTAGTTAATACAGAACCTTGTGCTTCCATTACTGTTTCAGAAACAAAGTTCTCTGATGCTATAAGTTCGATATTATTATTTTGTCTATCAAACTCTTTTTTCATTGCTTTGAAAAGTTCTTCGTCTTGCTTTTTAATTAATGACATGTACAATCCCTCACTTTTAAGAATTTAATACTTTGCTCTTTCGCCGCCTATTAATTTAGGACGACTCTTAGCTATTGTAACAATAGCTTCTCCAATGCGCTTAGTTTCAATTGATACAGGTACTGCGACGTGCTTTAAATGCATACCAATTAGTGTCTGACCAATATCAATACCTTTATCGCATTGAATGTGTTCAACAACTATTGGGTCTTTCATGTGTTGATATGCATAAGTTGACAAACTACCTCCAGCATTGGCTTGTGGTACAACAGAAACTTCAGTCATTGTATAAGGATCAAATATTTCTCGCTCGATTGTTATAGCTCGGTTAATATGTTCGCAACCTTGAAACGCAAAGTGAACACCTGTCTCTTTATGTATAAAATCAAGACTTTCATATATAACCTTAGCAACATCAATCGAACCATCTGAACCTATCTTTGAACCTTTAACTTCTGAAGTTGAACACCCAATGATGCATAGTTCTTGATTGTTAAAAAAATCAATAGACTTTAGTTCATTCAACAATTGTTTTAAATCTTCTTTCATGAATAACCGCCTTCAATCTTGTCTATACGTCTTTGGTGCCTACCGCCTTCGAATTCACTTGTCAACCAAGTCTTGACGATGAGAAGTGCTAAACCTTCACCTATAACACGTTGGCCCATTGCTAATACATTAGAATCGTTATGTTGTCTCGTCACTTCAGCAGTAAAAACATCATGCACAAGTGCACAACGAATCCCCTTTACTTTATTTGAAGCGATAGACATACCAATTCCAGTTCCACAAATCAAAATTCCTTTATCAAACGTTCCATCAGCAACACTTTCAGATACTGGTCTTGCATAATCTGGATAATCTACCGACTCACCTTTATGTGTACCAAAATCTTTATATTCAATGTTCATTTCATCAAGTAATTGTTTGATTGCTTCTTTGTATTCATAGCCACCATGGTCTGCTGCAATAGCTACTTTCATCTTCCCACCTCCCAATTTGTTTATACTATAATATTATAACTTATTTTCTATGTCTGTTATAGCAATTCTGCAAATTATTTGAATTCTTAATTACTTTGTAATAAATCTTCAATTAGTGCTCGAAGTTCTTCGTAAGTATTTTGATAAATGATTTGTGACTGCCCAAAGGGATCTGAAACATCTCCTTTTTCGCCTCTTACGTATTGTTTTATTGAATGAATGTTGTGATGTGTAAATTGCGATTCTAGAATTATTTTATGAGATTCAGTCATAGTTAAGATAATGTCAGCATCTAAATCTTGTTCAGAAAATTGTTTAGCAGTATCAGGTATTGGCAAATCATTTTTAAAGATGATTTCCATTGATTGCGGAGATATTGGTGTCCCATCAAAAGCTGAAATGCCTCTAGATTGAATATTATATTCAGGTTTAATATCTTTGGCTATCGCTTCAGCCAAAGGACTTCTACAAGTGTTGCCTGTACATACAAAAACTATTTTCACAATTCATCTTCTCCTTTAATATTGTGACCACTTGCTTTATCAATTCTATTCATTAATGCGATTGTATCGTCATTTCTTTCGTAGCCACTTATATAAATTTCATCAATATTTGTGAGTTGATCTGCTATTCGCAAAGCATCATACAGATCATGATGAGCACCTTTAATATCTGCAATATCTCTACCAAGCGGTATAAAAGTCATTTGTTCTGAGATTAATGGCTCAATACTTTTAGGACCTATTACTGCTATCTTTTTAGAAGTATTATCTGACAAACTCATTTGTTTTGTAATACCACCTTCTATTAATGTTACAGGTTGCGAAGGTGCATAATGTTTATATTTCATACCTGGTGCAATTGGTTTTTCCAAATCTAACTTTTCGTTAATGACACTGTTTGGCAGAACTTTATTAATCATCTCTATTGTTATAGAACCAGGTCGTGCAATTTTAAATGGATAACTTGTACAATCTAATACAGTACTTTCTATGCCTTCATCAATATCTTCTGCTTGAATGATGCCATATATTCTTTCATCCAAGTCATGTTTAACATGTTCAAATTTAGTTGGCGAAGGACGTCCACTAATGTTTGCACTTGGAGCCGCAATTGGTAAATCCGTTAATTGTAGAACTGCTCTACCAACATGATGACTTGGCATGCGTACAGCAACAGATTGTAATCCACCGGTAACGCGATCACTTAAAAATCCTGACTTGTAAGGAACAATAAATGAAATTGGTCCTGGCCAAAAAGCATCCATTAAAATTTCAGTTTCTTGAGATATATTTTGGGTGAAGTCATTTAATTGAGATTTATCATGTATATGTACGATAAGTGGATTATCAGACGGTCTACCTTTTGCTACATATATTTCTTTAACCGCTTCTTCATCTTTTGCATTAGCGCCTAATCCATATACCGTTTCAGTTGGTAAAGCAATCAATTTATTTTGATGATATCCTGCAATAATCTCATCGATTTGTGGATAACTTTGTAAGTTATGAACATACTTGCGCACATCCCAAACATTTGTTTCCAATGCATTTCTTCCCTTCTTTAAAGCATTTATTGTATTAAAACAAAAGTTATCCACACAACGTGGATAACTCCCGTTAAATGTGCATAACTTCTATTGATTATTCCAATTAAATTGTATCATACGATTGTTTTGATTTATATCTTGAATGATTTTTACATCTTCAACATTCAAATGGGTTTCAATAAAGTCTTTTAATAGTTCACCTTGTAAATGGCCAATTTCAAAAATGACGAGTCCATTATCCGACATAACGTGTTCTAAATTTAGAATAATATCTTTATAGATCGCTAAGCCATCATCTTCTGCAAATAAAGCTAAATGTGGTTCATAATTTAAGACTGTATCAGACATTTCTTTTTGTTCTGCATATGAAATGTACGGTGGATTGGAGACGAGTACATCCACTTTAATATTTTCTTTAATTAGTGGTTCTAAAGATTTACCTTTTAAAAATTCTACCGGTGCTTCAAGTGTCGATGCATTTGTTTCGGCGATTAATAATGCTTCTTCACTAATATCAGTTGCGATAACAGATAAATCAGGTCGCTCTTTTTTCAGTGTAATTGCGATAGCTCCTGTCCCCGTTCCTATGTCACATACGACTACTTGCTCGTTCTGAATCATTTGTAATGTTTGATAGACAAGTTCTTCTGTTTCAGGTCTAGGTATTAATACATGTTGGTTCACTTTGAACTTTCTACCATAAAATTCTGCAAAACCTGCAATATATTGTACAGGCTCACCTTCATACATACGTTCTCTACTTTTTAAGTAAGCATCTAAAATATTATCAGGTACATTTTGATTTAAATTCATGGCAATTTGCGTTCTAGACATGCCTGAAATATCCTCTAATAACCAATCAGCACGAGAGGTTTCAAACCCTCGTGCTGATAATCCATCATAAGTTTCATTTAGTAACTGTTGAAAATTATAATTGGCCATTATTTAATTCTTCCAATTTTTCCGTTTGTTCATGCAACGTTAATGCATCGATAATTTCGTCAACTTTACCTTCCATAATTTGATCTAACTTTTGTAAAGTTAATCCAATACGATGGTCAGTTACTCTGTTTTGAGGATAGTTATACGTTCTAATTCTTTCTGAACGATCTCCTGTACCAACAGCAGACTTTCTTTTTTCAGCGTATTTAGCATTTTCTTCTTGAACCATCATATCGTAAACTCTGGCTTTCAATACTTTAAATGCTTTTTCACGGTTCTTAATTTGAGATTTTTCAGATGATGTCGCAACAATACCAGTTGGTAAATGCGTGATACGTACAGCTGAGTCTGTCGTATTGACGTGCTGACCACCAGAACCACTAGAACGGTAAGTTTCGATTTTTAAATCTTCAGTTCTAATATCAATTTCAACATCTTCAGCTTCAGGTAATACTGCAACTGTTGCTGTAGAAGTATGAATACGTCCGCCTGATTCAGTTTCTGGTACACGTTGTACACGGTGTGCGCCGTTTTCATATTTAAGTTTACTGAATGCACCGTTTCCTTGAATTGAAAAGCTGACTTCTTTATAGCCACCATGGTCACTAATATTCTCTTCAACGACGTCAATTTTGTAGCCATGTGCTTCAGCAAATCTTGAATACATTCTGAATAAGTCACCTGCGAAAATAGCTGCTTCATCTCCACCTGCTGCGCCACGAATTTCCATAATAACGTTCTTATCATCGTTAGGGTCTTTAGGAATAAGTAGGAATTTCAATTCAGATTCTAATTCAGGTACACGTTTAGTAAGACTGTTAATTTCTTCTTTCAACATATCTTGTTCTTCTTTATCTGTTGTTTCGTTTAACATTAATTTCGCATCTTCAATGTCACCTTTAACTGATTTATAAGTTCTATATACATCAACTGTCTTTTGTAAGTCAGATTGTTCTTTTGAATATTTTCTTAGCTTGTCTGTATCCGAAACGACATCTGGATCACTAAGTAATTCATTTAATTGTTCATATCTATTTTCAACAATTTCTAATTGATCAAACATTTATATCACTCCTTATTTCAGTTCTAATTATATGATGATCTCTACATCTTGGTTCATAACTTTCGTCTGCACCAACTAATATAATCGGGTCATCAATATGTGCTGGTTCACCATTTATAAGTCTTTGCGTTCGACTTGATGGAGATCCACATACTGCACATACCGCTTGTAATTTTGTTACAATTTCTGCAACTGCCATCATTTCAGGCATTGGTTCAAATGGCACACCTTTAAAGTCCATATCTAATCCAGCTACAACAACACGATAGCCTTCTTCTGCTAACTTTTGTGCTACGCTTACGATTTCATTATCAAAAAATTGGACTTCATCTATTCCAATAATATCGATGCCTTGTAAATCATATTTTAATATTTGACTAGAATGTTCTATGCTGATTGCATCAAGCTGATTTCCATTATGAGATACTACAGCTTCTTCACTATATCGATTATCAATAGATGGCTTAAATACTTTTACATTTTGTTTCGCATATAAACCTCTTCTCAGACGTCTAATAAGCTCTTCTGACTTACCACTAAACATACTTCCGCAAATACATTCTATCCATCCGGAATGGTAATTTTCGTACATATTACTTATCCACCTTTTTCAACATAATCGCTTAATTATATCATATTATTTTTACTTATTTATTAATTTTTACAAAAAAAAGCACCCTTTATAAAAGGATGCTTGATTCGCTTCATAATTAGTTGTTTGATTTGAAACCAAATTTTTTGTTGAAGCGTTCCACACGACCATCCGCAGATGCGAATTTTTGACGTCCTGTATAGAATGGATGTGAATCTGAAGAGATATCTAAACGGATAACTGGGTATTCGTTTCCATCTTCCCATTCCATAGTTTCATTTGAAGTACGTGTTGAACCACTTAAGAATTTGAAGTCTGTAGTTGTATCTAAAAAGATAACTTTATTATACTCTGGATGAATTCCTTGTTTCATTTTTTTCAGCTCCTTTGCCCTGAACCATCTGGAACAGAGTTTATTTGTGACTTATTCACTCAATACTTACATATTATATATGTTGAAGAATTAAAATGCAACCTTAAATTTATATAATCGGTTTACCAGTCTTGGCACTATCGACCATAGATTTTCTTAAGACTTCAAAGAATTCTTCATTAGAATCCGTGCGTTTTAACTTTCTAATAAATCTTTCAGAGAAATCATTTGAATCAGTAAATAAATTACGTAGTTGCCAAATCATTTCAAGTTCTTCTTTATCTAATAGCAATTCTTCTTTACGTGTTGAACTTCTTCTAATATCAATTGCAGGGAATACTCTCTTCTCAGACAATTTACGATCTAAATGAAGTTCCATATTACCTGTACCTTTAAATTCTTCATAAATCATATCGTCCATACGAGAACCTGTTTCAACTAATGCAGTCGCTAATATTGTTAAACTTCCACCCGCTTCAATATTTCTAGCAGCTCCGAAGAAATGTTTAGGTCTATGAAGTGATGCTGGATCTAAACCACCTGATAATGTTCTACCACTTGGTGGTACAACTAAGTTATATGCTCTAGCTAATCTTGTTAATGAATCCATTAAGATAATGACGTCTTCACCGATTTCAACAAGACGTTTAGCTCTTTCAAGTAATAATTCAGCCACTTTAACATGATGTTCTGGCGGCTCATCAAAAGTTGAGTTAACGACTTCAGCTTGTTCAACAGAACGTTCAATATCCGTTACTTCTTCTGGACGTTCCCCAATTAATAATACAAATAATTTCGCTTTTGGTTGGTTAATTGCGATAGCATTTGCAATTTCTTTAAGTAATGATGTCTTACCAGCTTTAGGTGGTGCTACAATCATTCCACGCTGTCCTAGACCTATTGGCGTAATTAAATCCATGATTCTAGTTGAATAATTTTTACTTGTAGTTTCTAATTGGATACGTTGTTGTGGGTATAGAGGAGTTAACGCTTGAAAGTGTGGTCTTTTTTTAACTTCTTCTGCATTTTGATCATTTACAAAGTCAACTTGTAACAATCCATAATACTTTTCATTTTCTTTAGGTTTTCTAACTTTACCAGTTACTTTGTCACCTTTTTTAATTTCAAAGCGTCTAATTTGGCTAGCAGATATATAAATATCTTTTTCACCTTTAGAATAGTTAACAGTACGTAAAAAGCCATAACCATCAGGTTGAATATCATCTAAGATACCTTCCATATAATAGTTGCCGTCTTTTTCCATTTGAGCTTCCATAATTGCTAAGACAAGTTCTTTTTTATTTAATTTACTATAATTTGTTATTCTTAGTTCTTTTGCCTTTGATGTTAATTCTTTAGTTGTATAGTTCTTGTATAATTCGTGAAACGATTCATACTGAGGACTTGTTCTAACTCTTTCAGCCATATTTATGACACCCATTTCTTAAAAATCTCATTCATTTTTATCAGATTTATAATCTGCCTTTAAACTATAGCATTTTTTTATGAAGATGACAAAATAAGTTATATATAAATTATGTTAAAATATTTCACTTTTTTATTCAATTATAACTATCATATAAAAAGACTGAAACATCGAAATGTTTCAGTCTTAAAAATATATTGTATTTTGTATTTTTACTATTCTTTAAAATAACCTGGAATTGCTTTAATTTCTAAGAATTCTTCAATTCCGTAGTCGCCCCATTCTCTACCAATACCTGATTGTTTATAACCACCGAATGGTAAATTAGGTTTTCTACCTGCATCATTAATTTCCACAGTACCTGCTTCTAACGCTTTAGCAACTTCTCTTACACGTTCTGTATCTTTACCATATACATATGCTGCTAAACCATAAATTGTATCATTAGCAATTTCAATTGCTTCATCTAAGTCTTTATAAGTAATAATTGTACCTACTGGACCAAAGATTTCTTCTTGAGCAATTGTCATATCATTTGTTACATCAGTAAATAATGTTGGTTTAACGAAGTAACCTTTTTCAAGACCGTCTGGTTTACCAACACCACCATGTAATAATGTTGCACCTTCATCGATACCTTTTTGAATGTAGCTTTGAACTGTATCAAATTGTTTTTTAGATACAACTGGACCAGCATCTTGGCCAGCTTCTCTAGGATTACCAACTTTAACATTTTCAATTGCTTTTTTAGCTGCTGCGATAAATTCATCTTTAATACTTTCTGGTACTAATGTACGTGTACCTGCTGTACAAACTTGACCAGTATTTTGTACGAATTTAGCAACTGCACCTTTAGCTGCTTCTTCGATATCAACGTCATCTAACACTACTAATGGTGATTTTCCACCTAGCTCTAATGATACTTTTTTGAAGTCTTTAGCTGAGTTTTCCATAATTTTTCTACCAGTTGGTCCTGAACCCGTAAATGACATCATACGTACATCAGGATGTGAACTTAATGGATCACCAACACTTTGGCCATCACCATTTACTAAGTTGAACACACCTTTAGGCACGCCAGCTTTTTCAAATATTTCAGCTAAAATAATCGCTGCAAATGGTGTTTCTTCAGATGGTTTTAAGACTACAGGTGAACCTGCAGCAAATGCACCAGCTAATTTTAATGATGTTTGGTTAGTTGGGAAGTTCCATGGTGTTACTAATCCAGAAACACCGATAGCTTCTTTAATAACTAAATCATCACCACGACGTTCTTCAAATTGAATTGAATCGATCGCTTTACTTGCTTCTCTAAAATGATTTAAGCCCATTTGATAATGAACAGATTCTGATTTTTCAATTGGTGAGCCAAGCTCATCCGTCATTACATCTATTAAATCTTCTTTTCTATTTTCATATTCATCTGCAATTCGTTCTAATAAAGCTTTTCTTTCTTCTAAAGAAGTATTTCTAAATTTCACGTACACTTTTTTAGCGGCAGCTACAGCGTCATCAACATCTTGTTTGTTACCTGCAGCAATTTTACCCATTACTTCTTCTGTAGCAGGGTTAATAACATCTAATGTTTGTCCACTATGACTTTCAACCCATTCGCCATTTATATATTGCTTGATATCTTGTCTCATGAATTATCTACTCCTTTATATTTGTTACATTGGTTATTATAGTATGGATGATAGTCATAATTAAAATAATCTGTTTGAGAATTGAATATTTTAAATTTCAAACAAATAAAATACCCGCCAACGAAATAGGTTTCATCGCATTGACGGGTACTTTATAATATTCAATTTGTTTAGGAATGATTCTCTTGCAATTCCACATTTTTTTGCGCCCACTCTTCTAATGGTACAAGCGCTTGTGCTAATTCGTATCCTTTAGTTGTTAAATGATATTCAACTGATAGAGGCGTTGTTGTAACAACTTTCTTCTCAACTAATCCCCAATCACTTAATTCAGTTAATTTAAGAGATAATGCTCTAGGTGTAATACGTCTTAAGTCTCTTTTCATATCAGAAAAGTGAGCCGAACGTTCATCACAACGTGATAAATAATTAAGTATTAAACCATTCCAACTGCGTCCTATTACTTTAAAAGTTTCTTCCAAATAAGGACATACTTCCATGTTACTCACCTCTTTAACTTCTATATTGCCATTATACTACACTTTATATACAAAGTATATAATTTATACTTGTTATACGGTTTCAGTCCAAATATCAGCACCTAGTACTTTTAATTTTTCAACAATTCCGCTGTATCCTCTATGAATATGCTTCACATTATAAACCGTTGTAACGCCTTCAGACATTAATCCAGCAATTAATAAAGATGCACCTGCTCTTAAATCACTCGCTGCTACACTTGCACCTGTCAATTGAGATGGATAATAAATAGCTGTGCCATTTTCTAAATTCACATTTGCACCCATTCTGATCAATTCATCAACGTGTTTAAATCTTGCAGGATAAATCGTTTCTGTTATTTTACTTTGACCATTTGCTTTTAATAATAAAGGTGTAAATGGTTGTTGTAAATCTGTTGCAAAGCCAGGATAAACTGCAGTTTGTATATCAACTGGTTTATATTCGTCTTTACCTTTAATAACAACTGAATCTTCACCTAAATCGATTTCAGTGCCCATTTCTCTTAATTTAGCGATTAATGGTTCTAAATGTAAAGGAATGATATTTTCGATGTACACTTCTTCACCCATGGCTGCTGCTGCACACATGTATGTACCTGCTTCTATTCTATCAGGAATAATTGTATGTTTCGTACCGTGCAAGGATTCTACACCTTCAATTTTCAATGTATCTGTACCTGCACCTCTAATTTTAGCGCCCATATTATTTAATAATGTCGCAACATCAACAATTTCAGGTTCTTTCGCTGCGTTTTCAATTACTGTTTTACCTTTTGCTAAAGAAGCTGCCAACATAATATTGATCGTTGCACCAACACTCACAACATCCATAAATATTTTAGCGCCAACTAATTCTTCAGCTATTAAATACATCGCACCTTGTTCGTTTGTTACTTTTGCACCTAGTGCTTCAAAACCTTTAATATGTTGGTCAATTGGTCTAGGGCCTAAAGGACAGCCACCAGGTAAACCAATCACACATTTTTTAAAACGTCCGAGCATAGCCCCCATCATATAATAAGATGCTCTTAAAGATTGTACTTTATTGTTAGGTAAAGGTAGATTCACTGCATCGCTTGAATCAACGACAAGCTGATCACCATTTAATTCTGTTTTAATATTTAAATCACCAAGTAGGCTCATTAAAGTTTTGACATCTGAAATATCTGGTAGTCCATCTAATGTCACAACATCATTCGCCATTAAACTTGCTGGAATAAGTGCAACTGCACTATTTTTAGCACCGCTTATTTGCACTTTACCATTTAATTTTTTGCCACCATTTATTTTTATAACTTCTTGAGACATATGTTTACTCCTTTACTTCATCGTCTTAGAGAATGCATACTCTCTCAACATGAATAGATAATTATTTCCATTATATACTATTCAATAAGATAAACGCAAAAACATAAAAAGTAAATAGAAATGACATAATTTACTACGAAAGAAGTATCAAATTTTAAATTTTTGACATTAAAATAAATTGAGTAAACGTATTGAATAAATATTCAATTTATCTTTAAAAACAGAAAAAACTACTACAAGCACGATGCTTGTAGTAGTTTGAATTTAAATAAAATTAAGCTTGGTTAGAAGTACCAAATTCTTGGATTTTACCTTTAACAGTTGCTTTAATTGCTTCACGAGCAGGTCCTAAGTATTTACGTGGATCGTAAACTTCGCTGTCGTTGTTTAACACTTCACGAACTGCTTTAGCAGATGCGATTTGGTTTTCAGTGTTAACGTTGATTTTAGCTGTACCGAAAGTGATAGCTTTTTTGATATCGTGAGTTGGGATACCAGTACCACCGTGTAATACTAATGGTAAACCAGTTGAAGCACCGATTTCTTCCATTTCTTTGAAACCTAAGTTTGGTTCACCTTTGTAAGGTCCGTGTACTGAACCTAATGCAGGTGCTAAAGTATCAATACCAGTTCTTTCAACTAATTCTTGACATTCTTTAGGATCAGCATAGATAACGCCTTCTGCAACTACGTCATCTTCTTGTCCACCAACAGTTCCTAATTCAGCTTCAACAGAAACACCGTTAGCATGAGCATATTCAACTACTTTAGAAGTAATTTCGATGTTTTCTTCGAATGGGTGATGAGATGCATCGATCATTACTGAAGTGAATCCAGCATCGATAGCTTCTTTACATTTTTCGAAACTTGAACCGTGGTCAAGGTGAATAGCAACTGGAATTGTAATGTTGTAATCTTCAATTAAACCTTCAACGATTTTAACGACAGTTTTGAAACCACCAATATAACGTCCAGCTCCTTCAGATACACCAAGGATAACAGGCGCATTTTCTTCTTGTGAAGCTTGAAGAATAGCTTGTGTAAATTCTAAGTTATTGATGTTGTATTGACCAACAGCATAACCATTTTCTTTTGCTTTAATTAACATTTCTTTCATTGAAACTAAAGGCATTGAGTTTCCTCCTAATGTGCAAGGCACGAATTATTTACAAGATTATTATATCAAACTTTGTGAATATATGCACCTTTTGAAAGCCCTATCCTAAATGTTTTCTTACAATTTTCATAACTTCTTCAATTGTAAACGGCTTCATTAGCACGCCTGTAATATTTCCTTTTTTTAAAACTTCTAACTCGGTAGATGATTGAAATGCTGAAATGATATAAACCGGAATATTTTTATCAGATTTTCTAATTTCGGCAAATACTTCTTCACCAGAAATTCCAGGCATTCTTTTATCTATAAAAATCAATTTATAAGTATTTTTATGAAATAATTCAATACCCTCAGCTCCATTTTTTGCAGTATCTACATTGAATTGATTTAATTCCATAATTTCTTTTAGTAATTGTCTAATATTCTTTTCATCATCTATAATAAGTACATCCATTGAAGATACCCCACTTTTTCTATAAAATAAATTTAATGACGTTAATAAGGAGAATACAAATTGCTTAAAATTTTTAATACACAATTAAACGGCATATTTAGTAAAATAGATGCCCAAATTGAAGAAATTGAAATTGCATCACAACTGCTTATGCAAGCAGCAAACGGTGAAGGCAAAATACGCATCAAAACTTTCGATGAAATCAATCATTTCCAAACATTTATGACTGAGGGTAACGAAAGCTTACCACATGCAGAAACACTCAATACTTTAGATGAAATCGAAAAGATCGACTCTACTGACCGCGTATTATTAGCCGGAACTTCCTTTACTGAAGAACTCAACGAATGGATTACAAAATTAAACGACCACGATATAGATTTTGTCGTAATAGCCAACAAAGATAAAGACAATAAAACACACGAATCACTCATGCATTATATTGACTTAGCAACACCAAGAGCAATCGTTCCAACCGCTGATTACAGTAAAATTATTACCCCACATCTTATGGCTTTAAATTATATATATTATATCATGTTTGCTGAAATGCACGAGATTACACAAGATTTAAATGAAGAAATTTAGTAATAGTAGATAGTGGGTTTGCGTTTTATGAGTTGGTGGATAATGGAGGTTTTAGTTACACTTCTTATGAGTTTTGTAATTATGGGCCTCCTTAGTTACAATTCCGCCGACTTTTGTTACTATGGGCCGCCTTAGTTACACTTCTGCCGACTTTTGTAATTAACGCACCCGTTATGAACAAGTTTGGCGAAAAGTGTTCACAACGCACCCGTTACGAACAAGTTTGGCGAAAAGTGTTCACAACGCACCCGTTATAAACAAGTTTGGCGAAAAGTGTTCACAACACACCCGTTACGAACAAGTTTACCCAAAAGTGTTCACAACGCAGCACTTAATATCCCACACACATATTCATAAAAAAGCGCCCTCTATCTTAAATACTTGAAAAAGTATTAGGATAAAGGGCGCTTTATATATTATTTATTTTGAATACTTGCTTCTACAAATCCTCTGAATAATTTTTGTGGACGTGTTGGTCTAGATAAGAATTCTGGATGGAATTGACATGCTACAAACCATGGGTGATTTTCTAATTCTACGATTTCTACTAATCTACCATCTGGGCTTGTGCCTGAGAATTTCATGCCTTTTTCTTCTAGTCTTTCGCGATATTCGTTATTAAATTCATAACGGTGACGGTGTCTTTCGTCTACTTCTAATTCACCATAGACTTTATGTGCAATTGTACCTTCTTCAATTTTACATGGGTAAACACCTAATCTTAATGTGCCGCCTAAATCTTCGATGTCTTTTTGTTCTGGTAATAAATCGATAATTGGGTATGGTGTGTTTGGATCTAATTCTGCTGAATGTGCATCGTTTAATCCAACTACGTTTCTAGCAAATTCAACTGTTGCTAATTGCATACCTAAACAAATACCTAAGTATGGTACATTGTTTTCACGTGCATATTGAATGGCTAATATCTTACCTTCTACACCTCTATCTCCGAATCCGCCAGGTACTAAAATACCATCTACATCTGCAAGTTCTTTTTGATAGTTTGTTTCGTTTAATTTTTCAGAATCAATCCATTTAATTTCAACATCTGATTTAAAATCATAACCAGCATGTTTTAATGCTTCTGCAACTGATAAGTATGCATCTTGTAAACTAACATATTTACCTACTAAACCAATTTTCACTGAACCTTCTAAATTACGTACAGTGTCTAATAATTGGTTCCACTCTGTTAATTCCGCTTCTGGTGCAGCTTCTAAATCTAATCTTTCAATGACGATATCATCCATATGTTGTTCTTTTAAAGCTAATGGAATTTGATATAACGTATCAGCATCTCTACATTCAATGACTGCACGTTTGTTAATGTCACAGAATAATGCAATTTTATCTCTTAAATCTTGAGTCATTTCATATTCAGTACGTACCACAATTAAATCTGGTTGAATACCTAAACCTCTTAATTCTTTAACACTATGTTGTGTTGGTTTAGTCTTCATTTCACCAGCAGCTTTAATGTATGGAAGTAACGTACAATGGATGTACATAACGTTTTCACGACCAAGATCACTCTTGATTTGTCTAATTGCTTCTATAAATGGTAAAGATTCAATATCACCAGTTGTACCACCAATTTCAGTAATAACAACATCAGCATTTGTACTTTCGCCAGCCATTAATAATCTTGATTTAATTTCATTTGTAATATGTGGGATAACTTGGACAGTACCACCTAAGAAATCTCCACGTCTTTCTTTTTTAAGTACGTGAGAATAAACTTTACCTGCCGTTACATTTGAATATTTATTAAGGTTAATATCAATAAATCTTTCATAATGTCCTAAGTCTAAGTCTGTTTCTGCACCATCTTCAGTTACAAAAACTTCACCGTGTTGATATGGACTCATTGTACCTGGATCAACATTTAAGTATGGGTCGAACTTTTGAATTGTTACATTTAATCCTCTATTTTTAAGTAATCTCCCTAGTGATGCTGCTGTAATACCTTTACCAAGAGACGATACTACGCCACCTGTTACGAAAATGAACTTTGTCATGTTTGTACCTCCATTTATTTTTTAAAAAATAAAAAACGCTCCCACTTACATTAATTAAAATGTAAGGAGGGAGCGCTATATTTATACGATTGTCCTATTTAAAGGAGCCCAAATAAAATATTACCATCTTTTAAAGAAAAGTCAATTAAAATTCGTCTTCCTCATCTTCGTCTTCTTCGTCTACAACAAGTCCAGCTTCATCTAATTCATCTTCTACATCTTCATCTTCAGGGTCTTCAGGATCATTTAAACCTTCTTCATCATCTTGATCAATTGTAATATCAAAATCTTTAGATTTATCTTCTTCCCCTAATAATGAAATTTCTGAATCAGCTTCATCGTCTTCGTCTAGAACGTTGAATTTTTGAATTGTTGGTGCGATTTTTTCTTCGATATCGTCAACTGAATACCAGTCACGAAGTCCCCAAATATTCTCACCCACACTTAAGAAGCGTCCATCAGTATTTAAGTCCGTATAAAATTGTAAAATACGGTTCTCAATTTCTGAATCATTATAATTACCTAAGCTTTTGAATTCGTCTATCATATCATATAAGTTTGTTTCTTTACCGTTCTCTGTTAATAAAATATAAGCCATTTCGATAAATGAATGCTCATCTACCATTTCTTTTGTGAAATCTTTTAATTTCATGCTTTACTCTTCCTTTCAACAATCGAACTATTGTCGCACATTAATATTTATAATCATAACAGTTTACGATTATAATTGACAAGATGATTTTTAGCAAATGTTAGTTAATACTTAATATATTTCATGAGTTTAATATAGTCCTCAGATTTTTGTATTTCTACAAATCTTGCTTTCTCACATAAAGGTTTCAATTTATTGTTTGAACCGAATAAAGTGATGTGTATTTCTTTCTTATCTTCAAACCTTCTTCTAACAAAAGTACTTAACTGTCTTAAAGCACTCTCTGCAATACCTTCTTTTCTTTCGTCTTCTTCAACTTCTATACTACGAATATCAAAATAGTGATCTTTATCTTCTAATACGATGATACCTACTTTTTGATTATCTTTCATTAAATGTATATCGACAAATTCATTATCTAAATCATCTTCATTTAATACAAGTTTCAATGAAGATACATATTTTGAATCTAAATCTAAATAATATAAACGTTCTTTACCTAATGGACCTTCTTCTTTTGTAGCTGTATGCATAAAGCCAGCTCTTTCATATAAATTCCATGCTGCCTCATTTTCAGCATCTACTACTAAATATAAATGATCAAAATCAGGGAACACATGTTGAACGTACTCAGGTAAATTCATCATTATAGTTGTGCCATACCCATTTCCTTGATACTTTTCATTAATTGATAATGAACGTATATATACAACATTATGCGGTGTATCGTAACCTTCATGTTGATAATACTTATGCAATACAAAGAAACCAACTATGTCGTCTTGATCGTTTACAACAACATTAGGTCTTCTATCAGGATCTTCGATAGCACCATCCAACACTTCTTTAGGCAATGAAGAATAAATTTGTTGTCGTTCGTTTAATTCAAAATCATATAGTGCCGTTCTCATATGTTCTTCAAATGGTTTAATGACGATTTCACCGAATGATTTAGCTTTCATGATTGATATCCCCCCGTTTGTTTATATATATCATAACGAATTTTACATTCATTGCGCAATTAAGAACCTTATAAAACGTAATTATCGTACACATGTTAGTTTGATTTGGATGAGGGTAATAGAATTAAGACTGCATAATTTAAAGGGGGATATTAATGAAACAGTCAAAAGAAAATACAGACAGGCAAAATAATAAGACAACATTAGTATTTTGGGTATCTATGTCTATTATATTATTAGTAACTTTAACTGCTGGGATTTTCCCAAAAGGTTTTGGTAAATACGCTAATATATTATATACATTTATATCGAACAGTACTGGATGGTTATTCTTAATCATCGTATTCGTTTTAGATATCTTTTTACTCGGATTAGCTATAACGAGGTTTGGTCGATTTAAACTCGGTAGAGACGACGAAGAACCAGAATTCTCATTTATATCATGGGTCGGCATGTTATTCTCTGCTGGTCTCGGTGTCGGGATTGTATTCTGGGGCGTTGCTGAACCAATGACACATTACTTAAAATCACCACTTCCAAATGAAGTAGATGGCTCTACATTAGAATCAGCTCGACTTGCTATGGGATATACATTCTTCCATTGGGGCATTTCACAATGGTCTATCTTTGCAATGGCAGGGCTTATCGTAGCTTACTTCCAATTTAGAAAAAGAAGAGACGGTTTAATATCTACAGCAATGGAACCTGTATTCGGTGAAACTTATAAGAAACCATTCAGAAATGTTATCGATATCTTAGCGATAGTCGCAACTGTCATGGGTATTGCAACATCAATTGGTCTAGGAATAATGCAAATTGGTGGCGGACTTCATCATGTTTTTGATATTCCTAATAATAATTGGACTAAAATTATCATCACCGTTATTATGACTTTACTATTTCTTGGATCAGCAGCATCAGGTCTTAATAAAGGTGTTAAATGGCTAAGTAATGCTAACATATTTATTTGTTTTTCTTTACTTATATTTATACTTATTTTAGGACCGACACAATTTATATTTGAAACATTTACAGTTGCTATAGGTGACTATATTACAAACTTTGTACAATATAGTTTAAGATTAAATCCTTATGAAGGCGACAATTCTTGGATTCAACAATGGACTGTGTTCTATTGGGCATGGGTTATTGCTTGGTCTCCATTTATCGGAGGATTTGTAGCCAGAGTATCAAGAGGTAGAACGATAAGAGAATTTGTAATTGGCGTGTTAATTATTCCACCACTTATTTCATTTAGTTGGATTGCCACTTTCGGTGGAACGGCCATGTATTTAGTTATTAATAAAGGTGCTTCTATTGCGGAAGATGTTAAAGGAGATTATACAGTTGCACTATTCTCCCTATTATCAAACTTCCCATTTTACGAAGCAACAAGTATTCTAGCAATAATATTAATCTTCTTGTTCCTTGTTACAAGTGCGGATTCAACTACTTTTATCTTATCAAGTATGTCTGATAAAGGTTCAATCGTACCGCCATTCAAGTATAAATTAGTTTGGGGAACATTAATTGGTGCCATTTCAGTTGCCATGACATTAGCAGGTGGTTTAGAAAGTTTACAAACCGCTTCTGTCGTGGCCGGCCTACCATTCGCATTTATACTATTCTTAATGATGTTCTCTATTATGAAAGCATTACGTAGAGAACCATCTAAACATTTCAAAATGACTTATATAGATGACGACACAGATTTCTCCAAGTCATTAGAAGAACGTGAAGAAGAAGAAAAATAATTAAAATAGGCACCATTCATTGTTTAAATCAATGAATGGTGCCTTTTTGATTGTCTTATTTTCATAAACTAAAACGCATGTATCGAAAAATATACCCAATAGACGATTATCCAAACGATTAACCATAGTAATATTTTGATATATCGATTAACGTTTTTAAACACTATATGACTGAGTACATATGCCAGATAGCTCGTTAAGATAAATCTCAAAAGTCTTGCAATGAAACTTACGAGTATAAATACAATAAAAGATATACCTTCGTGATAGCTCATCATTGCATAAAGTTTATATGGAACACCAAACAATGGTGCTTCTATTAATCCGAGCACTCCTTTATCTTCTAATGAATGTATCACATGTTCTATCATATAAGGATGAATACCAGGAATCTTAACCATGATCATTTCAACAAAGTTCAAATGTTGAATTGAAATAATGTAAACGATGATACCACCTAGAACTGCACCTATAATTGCAATCAAATTTGCACATAATAATTTAAATTTACTTTTTTGTATAATTGCATAATAAGTTAAAGCTACATCAGGGATAATAAAGAATACAATCGCTTCAAGAAAAGCCCATATAAATATGATTACCATTCTTTAAAATCACCTTCATTTCTGAGTTCATTCATTCGTTCATTAAGCTCATCCATAAATACTTTTCTATTCTCATTAAATAAAAATGGACGTCCTACAAAAATATCAACAAAGAATGGTACAAATAGTTTTGAGCCTTTCGGTAATGATTTGCCTAACCCATGTAGAAACAAAGGTTGTATCGGAATGTCTGGTCGTTCTCTCATTAAATAATAAATTCCGGATTTATATTTTGATAACTTTTCAGGTTCGCCTCTACTTCCCTCCGGATACAAGATGATAATACTGCCCTCATCTAAAGCATCTACAATTGGTTCAAATAATCCTTTAATATCTCGCGTCATTTTTCGCTCTATTGGTATAATTCTCATAATATTCATAGAAAACCATTTTAATAGTTTGTTTTTTAGAAAATAATCACCTGCAGCTACAGGTCGTGCTTTCTTAAACCCTTCTCCTTGAAACAATGAAAGTAGTACAAGTGTATCTAAATGTGAATTATGATTGGCAATAATCACGATAGGACCTTTTTTAGGTAACCATTCTCGTCTACGTATATTTAATCCTAGAACAATTAAAATAATTGGCTTAATGATACATGTAAATATAATGAGTCTTAACATATCGGTTCACCCCTTAAAAGTAAAAGAACCTTACAAAGTGGAAGAAGAGTGGCGCTGTGTACGTTAAAGAATCTACTCTATCCAAAATACCGCCATGACCGGGTATTGTTTGAGAAGTATCTTTAATATTTAAATCTCTTTTTAAAGCTGAAATATTCACATCTCCCACAAATCCCATAATACTAATATATAAACCTGCTACAATCATGCCTAATAATGTGAATGGCGTTAATAATGGTGCTAAACATAACGATAGAATTGTCGTTGAAATAATCCCTCCAACAAAACCTTCCCAAGTCTTGTTTGGACTTACTTTAGGTACAATTTTATGTTTACCAAATGCTTTACCAAACAGAAATTGAAAGACATCATTTGCTTGCGTTAATATAACTAAAAATAAAACAAGGCTCGCACCGGGTACTGAACTTTTTTCGCCAGGTAAGACAATTAAGTATGCTAAATGACTTAAACTAAACACCATCAGCATCATACCCCATTGTACAGATCCCATTGATTGTAAAAACCCTTTTGTTTCGCCTATCAATATTGCTTGTATTGGTATAAATAAGAACATATATACCGGAATAAAAATAATAAACATTCCATAAAATCCAAAATAGATAAATGTAAATTGAATTGGTATAGATAAGTACGCCCAGAATAATACAGCTCTATGACTACGATTTGTAGGGATTAAAGAAAAATACTCTTTCAAGGCTAAAAAACAAAGTAAGCCAAGAAAAATCAATGACACAGTAGAATGAATAACTAAGGCGATTGTAAAGATAATACACATACTCCACCATGATTTAATTCTCAATCTAATTTCAGTGAAGTCTTTTTCAGGATATCGTTTGGTTAAATAAATACTAATCAAACTGGATAATACGAGTACGATAAATACCCCAATCATAACAATCAGCATTTCTGAAGATATCTTCCCTAAGTTCATGATTTAACCTCCTTTAACCCTTTTGTTATTCGATTATAAATATTGATTAACATGAGTATTGAACAAACATAGAACACAAAATGTAAATAAGGAATGATATTTAAATGAACAAAAATCAAGAAACTGATGAAACCTACAATAAATGCTCGGTCACTTTTACCCATCGGACCATCATATCTTCTTGAACTACCTATCACTTGAACAGTTACACCAGCCATTTCACTTATGATTGATAAACTGATAAACAACAAAATACCTATTCCATAATCTTCAGCAATAAACACGAATGGTATAAATAGAAATAAATCACTTATAACATCCCCTAATTCATTCAACAATAACCCTAAATGAGATTTCATTTGATATTTTTTTGCCATTACACCATCAATTGCATTTAAAGCCATTCTCACAAACATCACGATAGGCATTAAAATATAAATCCATTTGTTTTCATGAAATATACTTATAATAATTCCCGTTACGATAGAGAGCAGTAGTGCTAATATTGTAACTTGATTTGGGGTCATACCGATTTTTCTCATCCAGTCAACGATAGGCATTAATAGTTGCTGAAATTTCGGTTTTATTTCGTATATGCTAATCAAAATATAACCTCCCTCATTTATACTTGTTATCATCTTATCATGTAATTATACAATTTTTACAATATATTTCTAAAAATCATTAATTTATCATATACAATTTTTTATAGTATAATAACGATAATTATTTACTTTTCTAGATGAGGTGTTCGTGTGAAAATTGGTATTGATGCAGGTGGTACTTTAATTAAAGTCGTAACTGAATTAAATAATGAAAGAACGTATCAAAAATGGTTAGCAACTGACATTGATCAAGTTGCAGATTGGTTAAATCAATTAGATGATGTTGAAGTATCGATTACAGGTGGTAAAGCACAATACTTAGACTCATGCATTAAACATCAAGCGAAACGTAGTATTGAATTTGATGCGACTTATAAAGGGATTCAAATATTTTTAAAAGAAAACAATATAGACCTTGAAACATATATATTCTCGAATGTCGGTACTGGTACTTCTATCCATTATGCTACTACTGATCATCAAGAACGTGCAGGCGGTACAGGAGCTGGTGGCGGTATGATACAAGGTTTAAGTTATTTACTGACTCAAATTAGCGATTATGACGAACTTGTTCAAACAGCTTTAAATGGGGATCGAGATAAAATAGATTTAAAAGTTAAACATATTTATAAAGGTGATAACACCCCTATTTCTGGAGAATTAACTGCTGCTAACTTTGGACATGTATTACAACATATGAACGATACATTTCCAAATGCTGATCGATTAGCAGCTGTAATGGGTATTGTAGGAGAAACAGTCACAACCGTATCCATTCATGCCGCAAGACAGTATAATACAGAAAACGTTGTGTTTATAGGATCTTCATTTGTTAAAAATGAACTACTCAAAAATATCGTCGTTGATTACACGATTTTAAGAGGTCTAAAACCATACTTCATTGAAAATGGTGAATATTCAGGAGCGCTCGGTTCAATATATTGTTAAACATTAAGGAGTATTAATATGAAAATTATAGAACCTAAACTACACAATGATTTTGAATATGAAGAAGAAAAAGACGTAACACTCTATCAGTCTTCATATGACTTGTACTTTGATAAAGCATTGATTCAATTAGATGAAGAAACGAGTCAAATCGATACAATGTATTTCAATCAATGTACATTTGAATCTGTTGATTTCACTAAAATTCACGGATTAGATATTATATTTAAAGGATGCGACCTTTCAAACTGTATATTCAGTGAAGCTTCTCTTAATAGAGTGCACTTCAAAGATTGTCGTATGATTGGTGCTAATTTTACAGACGTTAAACTCAAGCATGTACAATTTTCTAATTGTCAGTTAAAAATGAGTCAATTTCAAAATTGTAACTTAGATCACGTTGTATTTAACGATAATCAAATGTCAGAAACTTACCTTTCATTCTGTACTCAAAAATCTGTCGCAATTGAAAGATGTGCATTAGAATCTCTTGAAGTTGTTGAAACATCATTAAAAGACATTGATTTATCATCCAATAAAATCGAACAACTTGTTGTACAACCTAATGACTTAAAAGGTGCAACAGTTTCTGAATATCAAGCTTATGATATACTTCCGTTATTCGGGGTTAACGTAACATCAAACTAGAAGGTGACACTATGAATCAAATGATAGACATTTTAAAACGCTTTGGATTAAGTGAATATGGCTCTAAAGCTTATATCGCCCTTGTTCAAAATCCAGGCATAACAGCTTATAAACTTAGTGAAATATCAAGCGTACCACGTTCAAAAATTTATGAAGCGCTCAATAAACTTGATGAACAAGGACTCGCTTATTTCAATTTACAAGACCAAAAGAAATACTACTATGCCCTATCACCAAAACAAACCATTCAACTATTTGAAAAAAAGCAAAATGAAGAACTCCTTCAACTCGAACAAGAAATCAATAAATTAAATATCGTAACAGACAATGCACCTATTCAAATAGAAGTCTTAACAAATGAATCAACAATCATCGATGCCGTAACATCTGCTATTAAACAAGCTAAAAGACAAATCACCGTTTCAATATGGCCAGACCTATATGACATCTTAACAAATCATGTCTCAGAAGATATCCATATTCAAGGAATTACATTCCAAGTCGACCAACCCGGCTATGATCTCATTAATCACCGTTATACAAACTACGTCAAAAGTTCATTAGCACTTAAACCATTTGTCGTAATCGTAGACGATGAACACATGATTTACGGGCAAACAGCAGAATCAAATATGCGTGCTTATATCAGTTATGACCACACGCAAATAAAAATGATGAAAGATTACATTTGGCATGACGTTTTAGTCAATAAATATATTAGTAAATTTGAAGAAGATATAGAAGACGAAATAACCCTTAAGAGAAAAACCTTTTTCTCTTAAGGGTTATTATTTGGGATAAATGATTTTACTACGTTGGGATGTAGTAACTACCTTAGTAGTTACTAATAATGTATCAAACAATCTTCCCACCGTCAACACGAATCGGCAAATATAATTTTTTCAACTTATGACCATCACGGTCGAGATAAACGACTTCCAATTTATGTTTACCTTTAATATTATCAAGGTTAGTGCTAAAACTTAAACGAGCTTCGTATTTATCATAAGTCTCACTAGCTGTTTTATATTTACTATTTTTCAATTCATATTTTCCGCTACTTGTATCATATAAATCATCAACAAGTAAAATGAAAGCTCCATCTATGTTTTTTTCAAATTCATATTTTGATCCTTTATTTTTTAAAATCGTCATATCCATATCTATTGTTATTTCATTACTAACAGTATACGCATCTAAATTACTGATTTTTAACTTGCCTACACTTATTTCATGATTATGATTTAATTGAATCTCCTCTTTTTTTAATTCGTAATCTGTAAATTTTTCATTTGCCTTTACATATTGATGGTACCCTACTGAACCAATACTTAAAAATAGAACGACTAAAACGGTAATGATGAGTGTTTTTTTCATAGTTATTCACCTACTTTGATGACTTTTTCTTCGCTGCTTAATCTATATATGTATGTAATCAATACAAGATAAATCGATATACAGAATAAACTCGGTAAAAATTGTGAATTATATATACCATATGATATTAATAAGAAATGTATAGGCGATACAATTATATCGACTATCATGAATTCTGTGATTGCATAAAATAGTGTTTGAAGAATGAAAGGTATGAACTTAACAATAACCTTCTCACCAAAATATAATAGTAATGATATTGAGAATACGTTTGTTACTATGCCCCATAAACCTACAAACACAATTAACGATAATATAAATATTGTTGGATAATCATAATACATAGAAATGATCATTGGATTATCTGAAAAAATGCCACCGAATTGTTTAAATACAATATCAGGTTTTATATTCGGTAAAATCATAAACATTCCTAAAAAATTTATTAAAAGTGGTATAGTTACCATGATAAACGATACAACACTCGAATAAATTAATGTTTTAAACTTTGATTTCAAATTTAGTTTATAAAATAACGTACTAACGCCAATTGAAATGAGCAATGGCATAATCCATACATATAAAATAGATAATAATGAGCCACCATTAATCATGATATTTTCTGTGTAAGGCGTATACTCTAGTAGTTGATGTTCTCCATGCTCTATTTTGACATTCCACAAATGAATAATGGATATTGAACATAAAAGTAGAAAAGAAATTATAAATTGCCATTTATAAATGATTAATTTTAAGTGCTTAAGCATATCAATCGCCTCCAATTACTATAATTTACCATTTTTTGATTTATTATAACCTCCAGTTAGTATTTTTACAACAATCGAATAATATTATATTATTAATTAATTGCAATTAATTCGAAAGACAAAAAAAGACGCTTGCTTTATAGCGAGCGTCTTTTGTAATTACAATTATTTATTTAATAATTTAACAAGGCATTGCGTTTAAAATGGCTTTTGGATCTGTTACTGTACCGATCATGCCTGATTTTAAGTTGATGCCTAATGCGATGTCTTCTTGTTTCAAGTCTTCTAACCATTCTTCAAAGACTTCTGTTTCTACTTCAATAATATCGTATTCTTCAAAGTCATCACGATGTACTTTTTCTGCTAATTTGCGTGTACTCCATACTGTCATCATGTTTGGTAGACTTGCATCTTCTTCTGATACGATAATGAATTGTTTTTGTCCTTTAACTGTTAACCCGTAAACATAGTTTTCGTTACAAATGTCTTCTGCAAATTCATCTATTCGGATATCATCTAGTTCACTCATGATTTCTTCTATGAATGGAATTGCTTCTACTTTTATTCCGTTATCTTCTGCTGATTTGTCCACAATGAATTGATCACCTTCATCAAGGATATCATCCATTTCATATGTAACAAATCTATCTAAATCTAACTCCATAATTTTATCGTATTTAGTAATTTCATACGATTTCAAATATGACTCTGCACTTTCTTTCGTTGACCAAATAAGACGAAAATCAGTATCGCCGTCTCTTAAGATTTTACGGTCATTCAGCACAACATAAAATCTTTCTTTTGTTAATATTTGTTTAAATTTAGACATATCCTGGATAGCCATTCTACCACCCTTTTCTTTATATTTAATCCCAATAAAATATATTATACGTATTAGGTATAAGTCAATATAAAAGAAGTTAAATTGTAAAAAATTTTTTATTTATTTAGACTACTTAATGCATCTAGAAAAAGTTGCTCTTGTTCTAATGCCTTTTCTTCAGTTTCTGCATGCCAAATTCCAACAAATCTTGATTTTACGTTGTCTTTACCGAAATAGTCACCATCATAGTATGCAAGTGGATAGAGGTAGCCATTTTTGATGAATTGTTCTATTGTATTGATGAAATGCGTGTTATCTCCTTTTGAATGATAACTTAGAAATTTATGAAAACCTTCATGCAGTCGATCTTTAAGTAATAACATACTTGTTGAACCATTTTGTCTAAAGTTTAAATCAATCGCATATACGTCATGGTTTTTATCTACGAGAAGATCAAACCCTGATACACCTTTATAACCATGCTCAACACCATTTTTCATAATTTCATACCCAGCATCTATAACACTTTGAGGTACATGATTTGAATTCACATTACCATTGTAGAAGCCATATTCATCTGTAAGCTGTTTTACTGCACCTATATATTGTATACCCGTCTTTTCACTATATACGTATTGAACGCAATAATTCTCAATTTCTTCAATAAATTGTTCGATGATAATGTATTTTGTATCTGTGGCTTCTTTAATTCTATTTGTTGCTTTCTTTAAATCCGCTTCATTATAACAAATCATTACACCATACCCACCTGCTGTAGGTAATTCGTCTCCCGGTTTAATGACTAATGGTAAATCCCAGTTTTGAATAGCTGCTTCAAATTCTTCAGCTTTAACAATTTCACGTTTCGGTAAATATTTACCACCCGTCCATTGTTCAATTTTAGATTTATTGTTTAAATCTATAAATTTAGGTTTATAAACGGCATATTCATCGTCTTTACATAAATGTTGACCATGTATGTATTGGAAGAATATTTTTTTATTGTCAGCTGTTAACTGTTGTAGTAAATGTTCATATTGCGTTCTATCTTTAAAAGTATATATATTGCTCGGAATATCCACATTTACTAATTTTAAAATTCGTTTAACATTATCTGTTAAACATGCTTCATGAACAATCATGGGCATGTTACTAATAATCATTTCTCTTGCTGTTAAAAAATTAGATTGTGCTTCTTCAGCTTTTAACCAAGGATTATCTTCATAAGAAGGTCTTGCATTATATACAATACCTTCTTCATATAAATCTCTTAACGTTAAATTGAGTGGTTTCCTATATTCTTTGTTCATAACAAGTTCTCCCTTAATGTTTGATGATGCTCAATGATTTCATTTCTAAGGGATACATTCTCTATAAGTTCTAATCCCATTGATGCCAATATTTTCGCACCGTTAATTAATGCCTTATCACCCTTTGTACTTGCAGCAGCTTGGCAAAATTCTTTCGTATGACCGACTAAATTAGAGGGTCCAATTTTAATGTGTGGATGTATAGTCGGTACGATATGACTTACATTCCCCGTATCTGTAGAACCAAAACCAAAATCGTCATCAATGACTTCTTCCCCAACTTGTTCAGCATGCTTTCTAAATAATTCGTCTAGTGGCTTATTAATTACGAATTCATTCACACCATTTTGGATGGGTCTTAATTCATATGTACCGCCTGTTTGTATAGCTGCCCCTTCAGCTATTTTTCTCACTTTATCAGTAAGGATATCTAATTCTTTACGTGAAGTAGCTCGCGTGTAGAAACGTGCATGAGTAAAGTCAGGAATAATATTCGCTGCCTCACCACCATTTAATATGACACCATGCACTTTATCTGTCTTTTTAATTTGTTGTCTTAACATGCTCACCCCATTAAAGAAAGATAACATAGCATCTAACGCATTAACCGCTTCAAAAGCATTTTCAGAGGCATGAGCGCTTCGTCCATAGAATTTAACATCAAATACATCTACAGCTAATGAAGGCACTGTCACGTACGTCTCATGGCCAGGATGGACCATTAGTGCAATATCAATATTATCGATAATACCAGCTTTCACATAAGTTGCTTTTGCACTACCATTAATACCCCCTTCCTCAGCAGGACAACCTAATACGACAACTTTTCCTCCGACTTGATCAATCACTTTAGACAAACTGATACCTGCTAACACACTTGATGTCCCAATAATATTATGACCACACGCATGACCGAGACCTGGTAATGCATCATATTCTGCTAAATATGCAATAGTTGGACCTTCTTTTCCTGAGTCATACGTTGCAATGAAACCTGTTGGATGTTTCGCAATATTCTTCTCTATCTTAAAATGATGACTCTTTAATTGATCGCTTAATAATCGTGATGCAAATACTTCTTCATTTCCTAACTCAGGACGCTCATGAATTTGATGACTCATTGATAAATATAAATGTCTATTTTGTTCTATATAATTAATAATATTTTGCGATAAGTTACTCATTAATGATTCACCTTTCCAATATAAAAGCGCACTACTTTGTAAGGAGTGCGCCAATCGTTCTTTTATCTTCCAGTAACAAACTGTAGGAATTGGCACCTTTCCATTATGGGAGGTTGCTGGACTTCATCGGGCCCTTCCCTCAGTCTCTCTTGATAATTCGTATGAAATTTGAATTTAATTCTAACTGTCTAACTCGGATATGTCAATGATTTGTTGCAATATCATTGGAATTTAAGTACCATTTTTCTGCTTTTTTCTCGAATTCTTTAATCATGCTGTCTTTTCCTTTATAGTACTGTTCACTGTCATCAGGAAATTCAATGACTAAGTCATGCTTGAGACGACTATATCTTTCTCTTTCTCCATTAAAAGCTCTTAAATAATCTCTAAAGGACAATAATCTTAAAATATGTGGGCTACCTTCATCATAAATATGTAAATGGTGAGAAACTGCACCGTAATGATCATATTTTTTGAAATATCGATTACCGATAACACCACGTTCTCCTTTAGACTCATATCCTAAAGCTGATAATTCATGTGTAAATTCATCAATCGATTTACTATCTTTGACAACTATTAATATATCTATAATCGGCTTCGCAGATAATCCAGGAATAGCCGTTGATCCTATATGTTCAATGCTGATACTATGTTCTTTCAATAACGACTGTAAATATTTTTTCTCTTCAAGAAAAAGGTGTTGCCATATACTGTCGTAAGGGACTACACGTAAACGCTCCATCTCATCACCTAATTTCAGAATAATTTATTAATATTATCTTATAAAGTAACATAGAAAGAAAGTAAAAGAAATCTGAATTGATTGTTTTTTCAAAATTAACTTGATATAATGATGCCGAAATCAAAGGAGGAATCTTCATGACAAAAATGAATGTAGAAAGTTTTAATTTAGATCATACGATAGTAGACGCACCATTTGTGAGACTTGCGGGAATCAAAGAAGGACTAAATGGTGATGTTATTCATAAATATGATATTCGATTTAAACAACCTAACAAAGAACATATGGAAATGCCTGCATTACATTCCTTAGAACATTTAATGGCTGAGAACATTAGAAACCATACAGACAAAGTGGTAGACGTAAGTCCAATGGGATGTCAAACAGGATTTTATGCTTCATTCATCAATCATGACGATTATGATGACGTACTTGCTATATTAGAAGCAACACTTAAAGACGTAGAACAAGCAACAGAAGTCCCAGCATGTAACGAAGTACAATGCGGATGGGCAGCAAGCCATTCATTAGAAGGCGCACAACAACTAGCAACTGAATTTTTAGCAGAACGCGATAATTGGAAAAATATCTTTAAAGAAGATTAATAAGGAAAGCCCAGGATTCATGTCCTGGGCTTTTTTATGTTGGAATGGCGCTGGCCGTTGTGAACACTTCTGCCCAAACTTGTTCATAACGGGGGTCTTATGAACACTTTCGCTCAAACTTGTTCATAACGGGGGTGTTAGTTACAAAACTCGCCTGAAGTGTTACTATGGGCCGCCTTAGTTACAAAACTCGCCCGAAGTGTTACTATGGGCCGCCTTAATTACAAATCTCGGCTGAACTGTAAACAAGGAGCTCCTTATTTGCACTTCTCTCCAAAACTGCTAATAACGCACCCACTATTTGCACTTCTTACCAAACTTGCTAATAACGCACCCAGTATTTGCACCTTCAGCCAAACTTGCTAATAACGACACCTAACACCCAACTCCCCCAACATAATATTCATCTATTCCCTCCATCACGCTCACCCACAAATTAAAAAAGAGTTTGGGATACGATATCCCAAACTCTCTCTTATAAAAATTACATTTTTCTTACTAATTTAATCATCACATATTGTAGTGGTAATCTACCCCACAACGCCCATTTTGGTAATTGTTTACCGTTTAATGGGATGTTCTTTTGCGCCATATAAACATTCGCTGGAAATACAGCTACTAAGAACCATTCGATTAATTTTTTCATTAAGCTACTTGGCTTTTTGATAATTAACATGATACCAAATACGATTTCCATCACGCCTGTTATCCAAACAATTGCTTTTTTAAATGGTAAATAGTTTGGAACGATTGCTTCAAAACCTTCTGATCTCACGAAATGCATCACACCTGCAAATGAAAATCCTATTCCAAATAATCGTCTAACTATATTCATTACTTAATTCCCCATCTCATTTAAATAGCTTTTACCGAATTCAGGTAACGTCACATTAAAGTTATCTGCAATTGTTGCACCAATTGAACTAAATGTATCATCACCTGATAGTTCATGATATTCTTTAATGCTTGGACTATACATTAATAATGGTACATATTCACGTGTATGATCTGTTCCTGGAGCAGTAGGATCGTTACCGTGGTCTGCTGTAATAATAACTAAGTCATCTTCATTTAATACTGCTTGTAAATC
The DNA here is from genome assembly GCF_022386055.1 of Mammaliicoccus sp. Q-M61. NCBI lineage: Bacteria > Bacillati > Bacillota > Bacilli > Caryophanales > Staphylococcaceae > Mammaliicoccus > Mammaliicoccus sp. Q-M61. The sequence goes on along the minus strand of NZ_JAJNJL010000003.1, from coordinate 238,598 downwards.
TTCTAATCGGTTATCAAAGTCTTTAATAGCTTGTGCGTATCCTTCTTTATCTCTTCTATGACCATATAATGCATCAAAATCAACTAAGTTTAAGAAGCTGATTCCAGTGAAATCACTTTTTACAACATCGATTAATTGATCCATACCGTCCATGTTGTCTTTCGTTCTAATAGCTTTCGTAACACCTTCACCATCGTAAATGTCATTAATTTTACCGATTGCAATGACATCGTAATCCGCATCTTTTAATGTATTCATAACTGTTTTACCAAATGGTTTCAATGCATAGTCATGTCTGTTTGATGTTCTCGTGAAGTTACCTGGCTCGCCAACGTATGGACGTGCAATAATTCTTCCTATTAGATATTTAGGATCTTTCGTAAGCTCTCTTACTTTCTCACAAATATCATATAATTCTTCTAAAGGAATAATATCTTCATGTGCTGCAATTTGTAGCACTGGATCTGCAGATGTATATACAATTAAATCTCCAGTTTCCATTTGATGCTTACCATATTCATCGATAATTGCAGTACCTGATGCTGGTTTATTTGCAACAACTTTTCTACCAGTGATTGATTCAATTTCTTTCACCAATTCTTCTGGAAAACCTTCTGGATATACTTTAAAAGGTTTATCAATATTTAGACCCATGATTTCCCAATGTCCTGTCATTGTATCTTTACCAACTGAAGCTTCACTTAATTTAGTATAGAATGCTTCTGGATTTGATACTTTTTGAACTACTGGTAAGTCTGCAATATTACCTAAACCTAACTTTTCTAAGTTTGGTAATGTTTCATTAAAACCTTCAAGTGTATGTTTTAATGTATGAGAACCTTCATCACCGAATGCTTTAGCATCTGGTGCTTCACCAATACCTACTGAATCCATTACGATTAAATGAATACGTTTAAATCGGTTTGTCATTTGACACACTCCTAATCTGTAATCACTTTATGAATTAATGTTGGTTTAACTTGTTCGTCAGAAATTGTGATGTTTTCTAAAATTTTAGCTTCTACATCTTTAACATCTTCTTGATTTGCGTAAATCGTTACTAACGATTCACCCGCTTCAACTTTATCGCCAACTTTTTTATTTAATACTAAACCAACTGCCAAGTCAATTATATCATCCTTTGTTGCTCTACCTGCACCTAAAAGCATTGAAGCAACACCAATTTCATCTGCAACGATGTGTGATACATAACCTGAAGTTTCAGCTTTAACTTCAAAAGTATATTGAGCTTGTGGTAACTTCGTAACGTCATCTACTACAGAACCGTCTCCACCTTGATTTTCAAGGAATACTTTGAATTTTTCTAATGCTTTACCATTTTGAATCACTTCTAAAAGTTTTTCTCTCGCTTCATCTAAAGTTTCAGCTTTCTTAGCTAATACAACCATTTGAGAACCTAAAGTTAATACAAGTTCAGTTAAATCTTCTGGACCTTCGCCTTTTAATGTTTCAATCGCTTCTTTCACTTCTAAGCCATTACCAATTGCTCTTCCTAAAGGTTGGCTCATATCAGAAATAATTGCCATTGTATTTCTACCTACATTATTCCCGATTTTTACCATTGCATGCGCAAGTAACTCAGAATCTTCAATCGTCTTCATAAATGCACCTGCACCAGTCTTAACATCTAAGACAATCGCATCTGCACCTGCTGCAATTTTCTTACTCATAATTGAAGATGCAATTAATGGAATTGAATTGACTGTACCTGTAACATCTCGTAAGCCATAAAGCTTTTTATCTGCAGGTGTTAAGTTACCTGTTTGACCGATTACAGCTACTTTATCTTTGTTCACTAGGTCGATAAATTCTTGCTCACTGATTTCAACATGGAAACCTTCAACCGCTTCAAGTTTATCGATTGTACCACCTGTATGACCTAAACCACGTCCACTCATTTTTGCGACTGGTACGTCTAATGCTGCTACTAAAGGCGCTAGCACAAGTGTTGTTGTATCACCTACGCCACCTGTAGAGTGCTTATCAACTTTAATACCTTCAATTTCAGATAAATCAATTTGATCGCCTGATTCAACCATAGCCATTGTTAAGTTTGCACGTTCTTCATCTGTCATATCTTGAAAATATATAGCCATTGCTAAACTAGACGCTTGGTAATCCGGAATATCGCCTGCAGTATATCCTTTAACAAAAAATTCAATTTCTTCTTTCGTTAATTCTTTCCCGTCACGTTTCTTTGCAATTACATCAACCATTCTCATCGTTAATACCCTCCAATTTTTGTATGAATACGCTTACCTTAATTTGAAAAATTAAAGGTACTATTTCAAGTACCCTTAATTTGAAAAATTAAAGGTACTATTTCAAGTACCATTAATTTTTAGTAATCTGAATCTGACGCTTCACCTTTTAAAATTTTAACGCCTGCTGAAGCACCGATACGTGTTGCACCATTATCTATCATTGTTTTAACATCTTCGTATGAACGGATACCGCCAGAAGCTTTTACGCCTAAATCAGGACCAACTGTTTCACGCATTAATTTAATATCTTCTGCAGTTGCACCACCAGTTGAAAATCCTGTTGAAGTTTTAACAAAATCAGCACCTGCTGCAACAGCAAGTTCACATGCTCTCACTTTTTCAGCATCTGTTAATAATGAAGTTTCAATGATAACTTTAGTTGTTACACCGTTAGCTGCTGAAACAACACTTTCGATATCTTTTTTAACATCTTCATCTCTGCCGTCTTTTAATGCGCCAATGTTGATAACCATATCTACTTCTTGAGCACCTTTTTTAATTGCATCTTCTGTTTCAAATGCTTTAACTTCACTTGTGTTAGCTCCAAGAGGGAATCCGATTACTGTACATACAAGTACATCTGACCCTTCTAAAGCTTTCTTGGCATGTGCAACGTGTGTAGGATTGACACATACTGATTTGAATCCATATTCTTTCGCTTCACTTAATAAAGCATCAATTTGTTCCAAAGTCGTATCTGGTTTTAGTGCTGTGTGATCGATATATTTAGCTAATGACATGTTGAATCCTCCTAATATTTTTTGATTAACTCTATTATATAACGTTGTTGAACATTTGTAAAACGATAACTGAAATATTGTTCACTAATCTAATAACGCCTGTGCAGTGTATTGATCTGTAATTAAAATATTACTCAATTTACCTTCAAGTGCACCTCTAATAGAAGCGACTTTATGCTCACCTCCAGCAACTAATACTGAATGTTCTATGCCTTTCAACGCATCAAGATCAATACCTATTGTACGATTATTAATAGCTTCGTCTGCTACTTCACCTTTGCTATTATAAAATCTTGAACAAATATCTCCTACTGCTGATTTTTTAAGTCGGTCTTTTTCTTCTTCACTCAAAAATCCAAGTTTAAATAATAGGGCAGAATCTCTTACTGTTCCTACAGTAAAAATCGCAACATCAACTTGTCTACCTTGATCGAGTATGGATTTAATATGTCGGTCTTTTTCAACCATATCTTTAACTTCTTTTACATCAAAAATAACGGGTAACGGTAAATCTCTCGGTGTCGCATTATAAGCTTGAGCAAATCTTTCTAGAATTTGATGACTTCTCGTATCAACATCTGAAAAACTAATGCCACCCTTCAACTGGATAATACCAATATCATTAAAATGACTTTGTTCTAGATATTGAGAAACTTGATACATCGTTTTACCCCAACTTATACCAATATTATCCCCGTTTTTCACAATTTTATTTAAATATTCAGCAGTCTTTTTACCAATTGCCGTTTGAATATTTGAATAATCGTTATAAGATGCATGTTCAACAACACAATCTTTTAAATTGTATTTCGCTTTTATAAGTGAAGCTAAACTTTCTGCATCTTGATAAGGGTCATCAATTTTAATCGTAACAAAGCCTTGATTTTTAGCATGATTCAATAATCTTGATATCGTTGGTCTTGAAATATTTAACTTTTTCGCAATCGCTTCTTGGCTCAAACCTTCTTGATAATAAAGCTTTGCAATCTTGATACTATCCTTGTTCTTTTGTAAATCCATCCCTATTCACCACTTTCTTTCACTCTTATCGTACAAAAATTCGCAAAAAATTTAAACAAATGTTATCTTTAAGATGAAAAAACTTTTATTTTATTTAAAGGAGAAGATAGTTATGACTCAAGGAACACCACATATTCAACCAAATGGTGTAAAAATCGCAAAAACAGTACTAATGCCGGGGGATCCATTACGTGCTAAATTTATCGCTGAAAACTTTTTAGAAAATGTAGAACAATTCAACGATGTTAGAAATATGTTAGGTTACACAGGAACTTATAAAGGTAAAGAAGTATCTGTTATGGGTTCAGGTATGGGTATCGCTTCAATCGGTATTTATTCTTATGAACTTTATAATTTCTTTGACGTAGACACAATTATTCGTATCGGATCATGTGGTGCTATGCAAGAAGATATCAACTTATACGATATTATTATCGCTCAAGGTGCATCTACAAACTCTCGTTATGTTGATCAATTCAACGTACCAGGTTACTTCGCACCAATCGCAGACTTCGGTTTAGTAGCAAGCGCTAAAAACAAAGCTGACGAAATCGGCGCAACATCACATGTAGGTAATATCTTCTCAAGTGATATTTTCTATAATGCAGACTCAGAAGTAACAAGCAAATGGGCAAGATTAGGTATCTTAGGCGTTGAAATGGAATCAGCAGGATTATATGTAAATGCCGCAGCAGCTGGTAAAAAAGCATTAGGTATCTTCACAGTAAGTGACCACTTATTAAGAGATGAAGCAACAACAGCAGAAGAAAGACAAAATTCATTTACACAAATGATGGAAATTGCATTAGAAATCGCAGAATAATTATAAAAAGAGAGCTGAGACGATCATGACCGTCTCAGCTCTTTTCATTTGTGAAAGCGAAGGAGCAATATAGGTTGCGTTAGTTTTCAGGATTTAGATAATTAGGGGTCGCTAACTTCCATTATTTCGAATTGTGGTAGTTAGAGCTCGCTAACTTCCATTTTTCTGAATTGTGGTAGTTAGTATGCTGTAACTTCCATTATTCTGAATTCTGGTAGTTAGAACGCTGTAACTTCCATTATTCTGAATTCTGGTAATTAGAACGCTGTAACTTCCATTATTCTGAATTCTGGTAGTTAGAATGCTGTAACTTCCATTATTCCGAATTCTGGTAGTTAGAATGCTGTAACTTCCATTATTCCGAATTGTGGTAATTAGAACGCTGTAACTTCCATTATTTCGAATTCTGGTAATTAGGTGGGCGCTCTCTTACGGACATTTCTCAGAATTGTGTCCCTAACGACACCTCTTACGGACATTTCTCGGAATTCTGTCCCTAACACCATCTCTTACGGACATTTCTCAGAATTCTGTCCCTAACGAACCCTCTTATGGACATTTCTCGGAATTCTGTCCCTAACACGCTCATCTCTCGCCGATTATCACTCACCTTCATCTCAACATCCTCATTATTCTATACCGCATGCTTCTGCTACGACTTCCACAATATGTTTCACTTGTATTTTATCTTCTAATCCTTCATTTTTAACACCTAACAACATTTGCAAGTGACATCCTGGATTTGATGTGATGATTAATTGTGGTTCTATTTCTTTTACGTGACTCATTTTTCGATTTAAGATTTCCATCGATGCATCATAATTCACGATATTATATATTCCTGCTGAACCGCAACAGATGTCTTTTTCAGGTAATACTTTATATGTTAATCCTTTTATTTGGTTGATTACTTTTTCAGGTTCATTGAATACATGTTGTACGTTTTGCAAATGACATGATGGCTGATATGTGGCTTGAATATTAATCGGGTGTTCTAAGTTCAAGTCAATATCTTCTAATATAACCGATATATCTCTCACTTTATCGACAAACTGTTCTGCTCTATCTTTCCACTCCGCTTCATTTCTCAATAAATGATCATATTCTATTAACGAAGCGCCACAACCGCCAATAGCATTGACATAATAGTCTACATCGTATTTTTCTAACGCTTCAATATTTAATTTGGCTAATTTTCTTGCTTTATCCATTTCTCCAGCGTGATGTTGAAGTGCGCCACAACATGTTTGTTGTTTAATTTCTACAACTTGAATATTATGCGCTTCTAAAATTTTTATCGCAAGATCGTTTATATGTGAGAAAAATGAATCCATCATACAACCTCTGAAAAAGCCAATTGTTGTTTTTTTCGTTCTAAAAGGCGTTTGATAAGGTCGTTTATCTTTTTGAACTGGTGGCAAAATCATCGCCATATTGCCTAATCTTTCTGGTAGTAATTTCAATACATTTGTCTTATTTAAAATCCCTGAAACAAATGACGTATGATAGAGTTTCAAGCCTTTATACATCGCATCTATCATATATTGACGTTCTAAAAATACAGACATAATTTGAGTGTCTAATTTTTTATTTCGCTTTTCTCTTAATACTTCGACTGCCGATTCATAAATGTCTCCATACTGAACATTCGTTGGACAAACTGTTTCACATTGTCTACAGCCTAAACATAAATCAATCGCTTCTTCTAAATCTTTAAGTTCCGCTTTACCTTCAACTGCATATTTAACGAGATTGATTCTACCTCGTGGAGAATGTTTTTCTTCTTTCATCGTTAAATATGTAGGGCAAGACGGTAAACAAAAGCCACATTGAACACAATCAAAAGTTGCATCATAAGCTAATTTTTCGATTAGATTATTCGTCATGGACTAACACAAACCTTTCATGCTCGTCTGGAAAGATTTTACCTGGATTCAGACGATTATTAGGGTCCAATGCCTGTTTTACATCTTTCATAAATTTCATGCCTGCTTCATCAAATTCGTTATACATAAATGGTTTTTTAAACAATCCAATACCATGTTCACCACTTAATGTACCGCCTAATTTCAGTGAAGCTTTAAAAATTTCAGCAACTGCTTCTTCAGCTCGTTTCATTTCTTCTGGCTTACGTTTATCAGTAATGATATTAGGATGTAAATTACCATCTCCAGCATGCCCAAACACAACTAAATTTAATTGATAAGTTTGTCGGATTCTTTCGATTTCTTCAAAGAAAGCTGGAATTTGACTAACCGGCACACTTGTATCTTCACTTATCTTTGTCGGTCCAAATTTCACGATAGCTGGTGACACAAGTTTACGTACTTCCCAAAGTTCGGATGCCTGTTTTTCATCTTCAGCAATAATAACTTTACATCCAGGTAACGCAGCACATGTTTCTTCAATTATCTTCATTTCTGCTTCGAGTGCTAAAGGATGACCATCTAATTCGACTAACAATACCGACTCAGCATCGGCTGTCACATTCTCAATTGGATGTGTCGACAATACAGCATCAACACAATATTTATCCATAATTTCGATTTTAGAAGGTAATATACCTGATCTTAAAATTTTGGATACCGCTTCACCTGATGTAATAAAATCATCAAACTGCAACATTGCTGTCTTTGTATCAATCGGCTTAGGTATCAATTGTAAAGTAGCTTTTGTAATAATACCGAGCGTACCTTCTGACCCTACAATTAATTTCGTCATATCATAACCTGTTACATTTTTTACTGTGCGTCCACCACAGTGAATAATATCTCCGTTGGCCGTTACGACTTCTAATCCAACAACATAGTCTTTCGTGACGCCATACTTTAAGCATCTTGGCCCACCTGCATTTTCAGCTAAGTTGCCACCAATCGTTGAAACACGAGAACTGGATGGATCAGGTGGATACATCAGTCCATATGATTCAGCAACTTTATGAATTTTCTCAGTGATAACACCTGGTGAAACTTCCATCATTAAATCATTTTCGTAAACTGTTATTTCATTGTCCCATCTTGAAAAATCCAATACTATACCACCATGAACAGCAAGTGGTCCCCCACTTAAACTTGTACCACTACCTCTCGGATAAATTGGTACGTCATATTGATTACTTAACTTTACAATATGCACCACTTCTTCAGTAGACATTGGCTGACAAATAATATCAGGCATATATTCACCGAAAGAAGCATCAAAACTATAACTTGAAAGATCCGCTACTTCTTTAGAAACGCGCCCATTATCTAAATGTTTCTTTAAAGCATGATAGAGTTCTTCCATGTTATCCCCCCTCAATATGAAATTATATTCATGATAGCACTGTTTACTTTAATTTTCATTTCAAGTGAATACGTTTACATTTATGATTTAAAAAATACCTAATCCAATATGTTCATGGATTAGGTATTTATAATTCAATATTATTTTAAGAATGATTTTAACATCCAGTTGTGTTTTTCAAGACTTGTTACCATTGCTAATAACATGTCACCAGTCATATCGTCATTAACTTTTTCTGCTAATTGAATACCTTCTTCTAATTGAGCAATTACAGTTGTGAAGTCTTTAGATAATTGTTCAACCATTTGGTTTGCAGTTAAGTTTTTCTCAGCTTCTTCAATAACTGACCATTCTAATGCTTCTCTTAAAGTAGCGATTGGGTTACCTTCAATTGCTAAAATACGTTCAGCTAAATCGTCAACATACACACTTGCTTCATTGTAAAGTTCTTCAAATTTCTCATGTAGTGAGAAGAAATTTGGTCCTTTAACATACCAGTGATAGTTGTGTAATTTAGTATATAATACTGTCCACTCTGCTACTTGTTTATTTAACGCTTCGATTACTTCTTTATTATTTGTCATTTATTTTACACTCCTCTGTAGTTATCTTTTCTTGATTACATTAATTATTATATTATAATCATTCTAATCTGTCAACGATATTTAGCAACTTATTTATAATAATTATAAATAAGAGTTTAAATCTACATAAAAAAAGAAGGTAAAGCCTACATTAGACTTATACCTTCTTTATCGATTTATAAACATTTATTCTGCTTTCTCAAGCTTAAGTGGAATCTTAATTTCTTTCTCAAGTTTCTTACCGTCCATCAATTTAATGATAGAGTCTACTGAAGCTTTACCCATCTTATCAGGTTGTTGTGCGACAGTTGCATCTAGTTTGCCACTTTTAATTGCTTTCATTGCATCTTCATTACCATCAAATCCAACTACGATTACATCTTTATCACCAATTGCTTCGATAGCACCGAGTGCCATTTCATCATTGTGCGAGAATATCGCTTCTACTTCTGGATGTGCTTGTAAGATATTTTGTGTCACGTTTAATCCTTCTGCTCGATCAAACTTAGCACTTTGTTTAGCAATGACATCAAGTGATTTGTCGGCAACTTTATGGAAGCCTTCTCCTCTTTCTCTTGTTGCACTTGCACCTGGAACACCTTCTAATTCAGCAACTTTAGCATTTTTACTTAATTTATCTAAAATAAATTGTCCGCCCATTTTACCGCCTTCAACGTTATCTGAAGCGATAAATGTTGCAACATCACCTTTATCAACTGATCTATCTAATGTAATAACAGGTATACCTTCATTATTTGCTGACTGAACGGCACTAGAAATTGCACTAGAATCTGTAGGATTGACTACTAAATAATCAACTTGTTGTTGAACTAAATCTTCTATATCATTTGTTTGTTTAGCTGAATCATCTCTTGCATCAACTACTTTTACTTTCATAACTTGTTTTTCAGCTTCTTTTTCAATACCTTCTTTAATTGAAACGAAGAATGGGTTATTTAATGTTGAAACACTGACACCAATCGTTATATCAGATTTTTTCTTATTTGTTTTACCTTCATTATCTTTTTTCAAAGGCGATTCAAGTGAACATGCCGCTAAAAATAACACAGTTGTCATTAATAGTATTAATAATTTCTTCATTTGTTTTCCCCTCAATCTAATTGATTATTTTTTTCTATCTATTAATACAGCAATTAAAATAACAATACCTTTTACGACTTGTTGGTAAAATGATGATACTCCTAATAAATTCAGACCGTTATTAAGTACACCAATAATAAGTACACCAATAAGCGTTCCAACAATTCTACCTTTACCGCCTGTTAAAGAAGTTCCGCCTAATACAACTGCAGCGATAGCATCTAACTCATATGAAGTACCCGCTGTTGGTTGAGCTGAGTTTAAACGTGATGTTAAAATTGCACCTGCTAATGCAGACATTAAACCAGAAATACCATAAATTAAAATTTTCACTCTGTTTACTTTAATACCAGAAATTTTTGAAGCGACTTCATTACCACCGATAGCATATGTATGTCTACCAAATGTTGTTTTTTGTAAAATAATCGCCAATATAATAAATACAATAATCATTGTGACTGCTGGTACTGGAATTCCGAAGAAATAACCTTTACCAAATAGTTGGAACATATAACTATCACCTAAATTAGTAATAGGGTTACCATCTGTTACAACGAGTGTTAAACCTCTAAATATTGTCATCGTAGCAAGTGTTGCGATGAATGGTGCCATACTCCCGAATGTTACTAATACACCGTTAAATACACCTAATAAGAAACCACCAAGTACTCCGACAATCAATGCTACGATTGGATCTAAACCACTTGTAATTAATATTGCAGTAAATGCACTTGATAATGCGAGTATCGAACCGACTGATAAGTCTATGCCGCCAGTTAAAATAACAAATGTCATACCAAAAGCAATTAACCCGTTAATTGAAACTTGTCTTAATAAGTTTAATAAATTCGATAAATCTAGAAATGCTGAGTTCATAATACTAATCACGACGATTAATAATATAAGTCCTATAAATGGAATAATTTTTTCGACTAATGAAGTCTTAGCTGTTAGTTGTTGCATGTAATTCCCCTCCTGTAGCTAATGTCATAATATTTTCTTCTGTTATATTTTCGCCTTCAACTTCACCTTTAATATTGCCTTCTTGAACTACAATAACGCGATCACTCATACCGATAACTTCAGGTAACTCTGAAGAAATCATAATAATCGATACACCACGTTCAGTTAGCTCATTCATCAGCTGATAAATTTCTCGCTTAGCACCAACGTCTATCCCTCTTGTCGGTTCATCTAAAATCAATATTTGAGCACCTGTACCAATCCATTTTGCTAATACTACTTTTTGTTGGTTACCACCTGAAAGTGATGATACTAGCGCTTTTCGTGGCGTCTTAATATTGAGCCTTTTGCTCATTTGATCTGCAAACACATGCGTCGCTTGTTCTTTAATAAATCCTTTATTTGAAAAGCTTTCAAGAGATGGTAGAACCATATTATGTTCGATTGAGAAATCGAGAATCAGTCCTTCATCTTTTCTATTTTCAGTAATTAAGCCTAAACCATGTTTCATTGCATCTTCCGGTGACTTAATCAATACGGATTTACCATTAATGTCTATATCTTTATGACCTTTATCAATTCCGAACAGACTTCTCATAATCTCAGTTCTACCAGCACCCATTAAGCCACTAAATCCTAATATTTCACCTTTTCTTAATGAGAATGAAATATCTTTGATGCCTTGTTCATCATTATTTAGGGATTTAACATGCATCAATGTTTCACCTGGTTCAACGGTTCTTTCTGGGAACTGCTCTGTTAAGTCTCTACCTACCATTGATTTAACAATTTCATCGTAATTGGTTTCGCTTGTAGGTTTGTATAATACAGTTTTACCATCTCTCATAACGGTAATTTCATCAGAAATCTCAAATATCTCAGCCATTCTATGTGAAATATAAACGAATGAAACGCCTTGATTTTGAAGATTTTTAATAAGTTTAAATAACTGTGTGATTTCTTTATCTGTAAGTGCTGCAGTTGGCTCATCCATGATGATAATTTTTGCATTGGTCATTAAAGCTTTTGCAATTTCTATCATTTGTTGTTCACCGATTGAACATTTTCCTGCAACTTTCTTCAATAAGATATTAAAGTTTAATTTTTCAAAGACTTTTAATGCTTCTTGCTTCATTTTCTTCTCATTTAATATGCCAAATTTATTGCGCATTTCTTTCCCGATAAATAAATTTTCAAGCACTGTTAACTCTGGCCAAATATTAAGCTCTTGATGTATAAACGTAATACCTGCTTCTTCTGACATTTGGGCATCTTTAAAGACAACTTCTTGATTGTGATAATTAATTTGACCTGCATCTTTTTCATGAATACCAACAAGAATCTTCATTAAAGTTGATTTCCCTGCACCATTTTCTCCCATAAGTGCATGAACTGAAGCTTCTTTTAATTTAAAATCTACGCCTGTTAACACTTTATTTTGGCCAAACGCTTTATGTACACCAGACATTTCTAGCATGAAATCCCTCCTTAAAATAAAACATCACTTTCTAATATGACGTTTGCATATGGTGTTGCTTCCCCTGTTCTTATAATTGCGACAGTATCATGTGTTAATTTTTTAAATGCTTCGTGTGATACAAATTCTCTTTCAACATCTGTTTCTTGAATCTTTTCATAAAGTGCTGAATTATCCGACTTCATTTCTTCTGCAAAAATCATTTTCTGTACAGACATATGTTCTAACAAAATATCGTAAACGCTTTCAAAACTTGGTACACCAAAAGACAGTGCTAAATCAATTTTTCGCACGCCTTTTGGTACTGGTAAACCACAATCTGCTATCACAATACGATCAGTATGACCAAGATCGCTTAATACTTTAGAAATTTCACTGTTTAATATCCCTGTCTTATACATGCCATTCTCCTTCAATATCTTGTAATGTTGGCATTCCGCCTTGTGCACCTAATCCAGTTACTGAGTGACTTGCTGCTAAATTAGCAAATGCTAATGCTTCATCTAAGCTGTATTCTTTTTGAAGCGCTACTGCAAATGCACCATTAAATGTATCGCCAGCACCAGTCGTATCTTTCACTTCACGTTTATAACCTGGTACTTGAACTTTTTCTTTACCATTATGATAAGCTGCACCTTTATCGCCTAAAGTTACAATCAATTTCATTGGATAAGCTGCTAACGCTTCATCTAATTCACCTTTAAACATCTCATCACTTTCTGTTTCGTTCGGTGTTAAATAATCGACTTTTTCAATAACAGTGTTGCTTACTTCTCTATATGGTGCGGGATTCAGAATTGAAATCAAACCATGTTCTGAACAATATTTAACCGCAAATTCAACTGTTTCACTTGGAATTTCTTGTTGTAATAAAACGATATCGCCTTCTGACAATGCTTCTAGATGTTTTTTAACATAGTCTGGTGTCACTTCATTGTTAGCTGAAGGTACGACAATAATACTATTATCTTGTTCAGATAATGTTATATGTGCTGTTCCTGATGGCATTTGTGTAACGGGTTCCACACCATCCACAATAACGTGATTTTTTTGAAGATTTTCGTATATTTCTTTACCAAAATCATCATCACCAACTCTACCAATCATATGTACGTTATCCCCTAATCTTGCAGCTGCGACTGCTTGGTTTGCACCTTTCCCACCAGGTGTTGTAAAGAAATCGTCCCCAAGAATTGTTTCTCCTTTACCTGGTCTTTTAGACGCTGATACAACTAAATCTATAGACATACTTCCGATAACTGTTATTTTCTTCATATTAATCTCTCCTTGTTGATTGTCTTTCCACTAAAGTAACATCTAATATTTGATGATGTTCTCTTTGTTTACCTTCCAACTGTTTAATTAATTGTTGGCATGCTTTTTGACCAATTAAATAAGCAGGTTGATGAATCGTTGTTAAACTTGGTGAATATGTACGTGATAACGGTATATCATCATAACCAACCACTTGTATATCATCGGGCACTTTGTATTGATGATTATAAAGAATACTCATGACGTTAAATGCGCCAACATCATTACTACAAATAATGCTATCAATGTCGTGTTCTTTAATTAAGTTAAGCAAATCATCTTCTGTTAAAGATAATTCATTAGCTGAAACATACGTGATACCCGCTTCATCTAACATTAACTTCGCACCATTGAATCGCTCTCTAAATGATTTGTAATTTAAATCTTGTTCTAAAATAAGAACAGATTGTGCTTTACCGTTAATCACTGCCTGAGCTTGAAGTTGTCCACCTTTGTAATGATTTGTTTCAACAAATTCATGATCTTCGTACACACGGTCTAATAGAACAAAAGGCATATTATAAGATTTAAATGAATCAAAAGTTTCCTTACTCGATAATTGTGAAGCAATAATACCACTACAATTATGTACGTTAAATGTATTTAAATAAGCAAGCTCTTTCTCATCATTACCATCACCATTTCCAATAATGATATGATAGCCCATCGCCATCGCTTCATCTTCAACACCTCTAGCAACTACTGTAAAAAAAGGGTTACTCATATCTGGTAACAATAGTCCTATCATTCTAGATTGTCGTTTATATAAAGTTCTTGCTGTTTCATTAGGTCGATAATTTAATTCTTGAATTGCTTTATCAATTTTATCTTGTGTTTCCTTCTTAACATAACCACTTTTATTCAGCGCTCTAGATACAGTAGCAACAGATACTCCTGCATGTTGCGCAACTTGTTTAATTGTTGCCATACTTCAACTTCCTTTTGTGTAACCGTTTACACAAAAGGATATCACGCAATCTTTATTTATGCAATATTAATTTAAAAAATATTTTCTTTCTTCAGGTGTCGGTAATCGACAAGCATTTTTCAAAATCACTTTATGTCTGATTTTGGCAAATGCATCATAGCCAATATCTCGTACAAATTTCGGTATCCATTTCAAAGTCCATCCTAAAAATTGATAGCCTTTTATTTGGCCTAATAAATGAATAATCGCGTTTGATTTAATCCATACTTTGTCGCCATCTACAACAATAATACTATCTATATTTTGCAAATCAGGTCGCGCTTCAAATAAATGATTACCATATGAAGATTCCAGTTGAGCAAATTGAAAACGATGTGAAATCTTATGATGAATTAACCACATCACAGCACGATTACAGTATCCACAATCCCCATCATAATAAACAATAGCGATAACAATCACTCCAATCATCATTTTCTTAAACGTAACACGACAGTATGATAAATAAAAGTTTTATGGACACAATTTCGAATAATGTCCCTAACGGTGGCTCTTACGGACACAATTTTGAATAATGTCCCTAACAACAAAAAAGTGCTAGGACTTTTCTGTCCTAGCACTTCATCATTTCTATTATTAAACAGCTTGCTTTTTAAATGCTTTATATTCTTCTTCGTTAATTTTGATAATTTTAAATCCTACATATCCAAAGATGACAGATATGATTGGTACCGTATAGTTGAAAACTGCATAAATGCCATAATCTAATACGTTCACATTCAATGTTTGGGCAATAAATACCCCACATGTATTCCACAAGAAGAATACGGATGTTACTGTACCACCGTCTTCAAGTGCACGTGATAAGTTTTTCGGATGTAGTCTTCTTTCTAAAAATGTATTAATGTACATTCTTGAAGGTACTACAATCGATATGTATTGTTCTGAACATGAAGCGTTAGTACCTATACATGAAATAATAACAGATGCTATTAAACCACCAGTGCCTTTTGCGATTTTTAAGATTTTTGTAATGATTGATTTTAGCATGCCTGAATATTCAAGAATGCCTCCAAATGTCATCGCAACGATAGTCATTGAAATTGTATAGAACATGGATTCTAATCCACCTCTATTGAACAATTCTTTGACTAAATCATTTTTAGATTCTAATACAAATCCAGTTTGTAATGTCTTCACACTGTCATGTAGACTTCCACCTTGAATAAATATTTGCGATAAAAATCCTAAAACAATACCGACAACTAATGCTGGTATTGCAGGTACTTTAAATGCAACTAATATAATAACTATTACAGGTACGAGCAACAACCACGGTGAAATTGTAAATTTGTCTAGCATTTCATTATTGATGGCATCAATTTTTGCTTGGTCCATATTACCAGCTGAAAATTGTTGTCCTAAAATAAAAAATACAATTAATGAAATGATAACGGCAGGTACTGTCGTATAGAACATGTGTTTAATATGATCAAATAAATCTGTACCTGTTAGACCTGCTGCTAAGTTTGTCGTATCTGATAATGGGCTCATCTTATCACCAAAGTATGATCCAGATATAATAGCACCTGCTATCATGCCTGCTGGTATATCCATACTTAATCCAATTCCCATACCAGCTACACCAACTGTTGCCATTGTTGACCAACTACTACCAATAGCTAATGCTACGATTGCACAAATAACTGCGATGGTTACTAAAAATAATGACGGCGTTATTAATTTTAATCCATAGTAAATCATTGTGGCTACTACGCCTCCACCTATCCAAGCACCAATGATTAAACCAACTAAAATGATAATGACGATTGCTGGTAAGGCTAGTCTAATACCTTTATACATCATTTCTTCGATGTCTTGCCAACTATACCCATGATAGTAAGCTACAATTGCAGCAATTGCTGTTCCTATCATTAACGGTATGTGCGGAGCTTGCTCTAAAACGACTACCGTAAATAACATACTGATAATCATAAATAAAAATGGCACAACGGCCCAAAAGAAACTAATTTCTTTCTTAGATGTACTATTATTCTCCATAGATAACCTCCTAATAATAAAGCGCTTACATTTATAATTTTAATAGTTTATGCAACATATTACAATCCCATAATGACAAAGCCTGGACAATTATTTTGTACCAGGCTCATACTTATAACTTATATAATTATTCATTTAACATATATATGACTTCTTGCATAATTTCATTGAATTCTTCTTTGAACTCATTGTTAAAACGTAAAATTACTGCTCGTTCGTCTGATTTTAAGCGATTTTTTAATATGTATCTTTTCTCAAATAAACGTTTAATCGCTCTCGCTGATTTATTTTGTTTAATATAGCCTTTTTCAATAGCATCTTTAAGATGCACTTCTTCCACTTCGTTTAATTTCATTAAAAAGAAAAATTCATGCTTCTTTAGACCATACTTTTGTTCAATAACTAAAAAGATATTATCAATTTTATTTTGCTGATCGAAAAATTCTGAACATGTTGAAATTGCTTCTGAATAAGATTGAGTCTTCATAGTTTTACCTCCTGTTTCCCGTGAATTTGATTTTCTTAAAATAATTTTAACACAAAATTAAATAACATCAATATGGAATTTAAATATATATTTGACAATTTATGTATTTTTCTCGTGGTTAATTATCAAACCGAAATCACTAACTCACAAAGTATATAGAAGTACTATAATTTTACAAATAAAAAAAGATTATAACTGTAATCGTTATAATCTTTTTCTTGTATTCAATTAATTGAAGATATTTACTTTTTAGCTTTATCTTTTAAGTAGAATTCTTTTCCTGTAAAGAATTCTGTTGTTAAACTTTTAACTTTAGGTGCTAACATCACGACTGCGATAATATTCGGAATCAATATACATGCAAGCGCGATATCTAATAAATTCCAAAGTTGTGTACCTGCACCGAATGCACCAAGCGCGATTGAGAGTACATAAACAATCTTCATAATAAAGCCTGCTGTTAAGCCAAATAAATATTCTGCCATTCTTGATCCATAGTATATAACAACGATGATTGTTGAGAATACGAAGAAGACCATAGAAATTGAAACAATCCAACTTCCAAATGTTCCAAATGCATTATTAAAGGCACGAGCTGTAAGTGCAGCGGATTGTTCTTTAGCATCATTATCTTTCCAAACATCAGATACTAAAACAACAAATGCTGTCGTACTACAGATAATTAATGTATCAACAACGATTTCACTAACACTCCAGAATGCTTGTCTTACAGGATGGTCTGTCTTTGCAGCAGCATGCGCAATTGGTGATGTACCAAGACCCGCTTCGTTTGAATAAATACCACGTGCAAATCCCCAACGTACTGTTGTGGCTAAAGCAGCACCGAAACTACCACCTAATGCTGCATCTGGATTAAATGCTTTCTCAACAACTAACGCAATTACACTAGGCACATGTTGAATATTCAGTATGATAATCAAGAATCCCATAATACAATATAAACCGACCATAACCGGTACGATCATTTCGGTAAATGTTGCAATACGCTGAATACCACCAAATACAACTAAAGCAGCAATAACAGCTAACACGATTCCTGTTATACCCATATGAATATCGAATGTATCTTGAACAGTACTTGCAGCTGAATTCCCTTGTACCATAATACTTGGGATAAGTTCAAGCATTAAAGCAAATGCAAATACAAATGAAAATACTAATCCGACTTTTTTATTTTTGAAACCTTTTTTCATATAATATGTAGGTCCACCAACAAATTCTCCTTTATCGTTTTTCTCACGATAATATATACCTAGTACGTTTTCGGAATATTTTAATGCCATTCCTAGAAATGCGATTACTAACATCCAAAATACTGCACCAGGTCCACCCATCATAATGGCTGTAGGTACACCGACAATGTTTGCCGCACCTACTGTTGATGATAAAGCTGACGTTAACGCTTGCCTCGGCGTAATTGTACCTTCACCTTTAGGCTCTTTATTAATACTTCCAAAAGTTTGTTTCATCATATAACCAAAATGTCTAAATTGTATTAATCCTAAATACAATGTTAAAAATAAACTTGATACTAATAAAAGTGTGACGATTGGATACCCCCATAACCAATCTGAGAATGCTACGATTTTCTCCATAAAATGACCCCTTTGCAATTTTATTTGTGAAATATTAACCAAGCATAATTCTATATTACAGAATATTCAGCAATTTATAAACCTTTAAAAAAATAAAAACGGAATAAAATCTTAAGTGTTAAGATTTTATTCCGTCTATTTTATCCTACATGTAATACTCTACAATGTTTTAAGAATTGATGTGAATATTGTTCTTTTATGTCTTCAATCGAGCCGTAACATAAACCAATCATGCGCCATTTAGGATTATGACGATAGAATGAGTCTTTTTCTAAACTCCACTTCACCATCTTACCTTCATGATTATATCTTGGTAATGTCATTTCATGACCATCAAGCACATTTAAGAATAATTGAAAGATTTCTGGATCTATTCTTTCAAACTGGTCAATCACAAGCCATTCTCTTTCTGAGTTCGTAATATGTCCTGTAATGAAACCTTCTCTATAATATAAAGCGCCACTTTCATTTGGTAAATATCGACCGTATAACATTTCTTCTGAGAAATCAGGATGACCTACTGTATATATACCTTTCGCAAGTTCACGTTCAACATAATGTTTCGCTTTTTTCAAACCGTCTTCTTTATTGTCACAGAGCATTAAAATAATAGGTTTATCTTTTTTAGGTTCATTTTCCTGATCACGTTGAACAGACATCTCATATTGATTACTAGAACTTTCTTTGTACGTCCCGTTACTCATATCTAACATCGCATCATATTGTGCTTTTGTTAAATTAGCAATAGATTGTTTCGAACTATCTTGTAAGAAATATAATTTCTTTAACGTTTGATGTCTATTTAATTCGCCAATATTCACAGGATTAATATCTTCATGATATTTAACTTCAATACATGTAGAATCTGTTCTACCAGGTTGTGGTGGTAACTTATGTATACTATCTGATACTTCCCCAGTTCCGATAATTGACTGATTAGCATTTCTACTTAAAAATATAATCTGGTCTCCTATTTCTAACTGAGTATAGTACGTATAACCATTTCTCTTTATACCATTTACAGTATGTGTAAATATTGTATATGTTTGATCTGGTTCAAATTGAATTTCTTCTGTAAGTAAAAAATACCTAGGAATTTTTATAGCGCCTTGTCCTAACCCTATAATTAAATCGAATTCTTCTTTCGTAATGCGATTAAACAATTGTTCTGTCATTTGTTTAATTCTAGATTCTAATTGTTCACTTCTCTTTAAATATTCAATTGATAACATTGTTAAAGATTGCTCAAACTTAAATTGGATGCTTACTTTTTGATTGCCACCTGTTTGAACTTGTAAGATCTCACCAAATCCAAGTAAGCCGACTTGATTTTGTACTTGATAATAAATGACTTTATCTCCTGGTTTGGCTGTCTTAAATGCATGATAACCTTGCGTTGGATTAAAGCTTGCACCTGATTCAAACAC
This sequence comes from Mammaliicoccus sp. Q-M61, assembly GCF_022386055.1. NCBI lineage: Bacteria > Bacillati > Bacillota > Bacilli > Caryophanales > Staphylococcaceae > Mammaliicoccus > Mammaliicoccus sp. Q-M61. The sequence goes on along the minus strand of NZ_JAJNJL010000003.1, from coordinate 218,487 downwards.
TGCAGTTTGGCCTTCTAATGGTTCCGTATGACGCCACCTATTATATCCACAATTTAACCAAAAGTAGTTTCTTTCTTCAGACATATGTATACTCCTTAATATCTATAATGATCGATTTTCATAATGATGTTTACTTTGATATCTTAATTTTATTTTCATATAAAAATTACGCTTAAAATTTACTTTTTTAACAACACATTAATATTAACATTGTATAAGACATTCACACTCATGTCTATGTTTACAATTATAAAAAAAGAGCCGAGGACACATCATAATGTCCAAGACTCTTCAATGATTAATGTATATAATTATAACTTGAAACTTGAGAAGCTGGTATCGTTCTGTATGTTAGTACACCTGGTGATGAACTAAAGTTCATTTCTGATACTTGAAGGCTTCCGTTTGAATTAATTCTTTCAACAAATGATACATGACCATAATAGCCAGCTGATGATTGAAGGATTGATCCTACTGAAGGTGTACGATTTACAACATAACCATCTTTAGCAGCAGCACTTGCCCAATTGTTTGCATTCCACCAATAAGTACTAATTGGTTTACCTATAGCTTTACGACGGTTAAATACATGCCATGTACATTGACCCCAGTCGTATAAATTTTGATGATTGAATGTCGGTGATGTGTAACCACTGTTGTTATTTGAATTAGAAGTAGAACCTGAACTTGATGCTGTTCCACTTACTTTTAATTTTTGTCCCGGATAAATGATAAAGTTTGATAAACCATTTAATGACATAATTTTTTGGTATGTCGTTCCATATCTAGCTGCAATCGCTGATAGTGAATCTCCTGACTTAACTGTATAAGTAGAAGTGCTGCCTGAAGCATTAGACGCTCCACTGTTACTAGAGCTACCCGTGTTACTACTAGAACTTGCTGTTCCATTAACTTTTAATTTTTGTCCCGGATAAATAATCGTGTTACTTAACCCATTCAATGACATAATTTTTTGATACGTCGTACCATATTTACCAGCAATAACCCCTAATGTATCTCCCGATTTTACTGTGTAATATGTCGTTGATGAAGTTGAAGTAGCTCTTGAGCTCGTGTTCGATGTACTTGATGAATTTGAAGTACCAGGAACTTGTAATACTTGATTAGGGAAAATAAGATTTGAACTTAATTTATTTAAGCTTTTAATTTTCGCAATCGTCGTATTATGCTTATCAGCAATCAGCCATAAAGAATCTCCACTTTTAACTTTATAAGTTGCTGCTTCCGCTTGATGAGAAGATACTGCAACTGCAACCGAAGCACCAACAAATGCCGCTATTGTCTTTTTCTTCAAAATAACTTACCTCCATCTTCTTACAGTTTATTTATGAATTCTTATTAATTATACACCGTAATCTTTACCGTTTATATTACAGTTTTATTTCATTTTCATTAATCCTATAATAGTATATTACTTTTAAAGATTAATTAGAAAATGAACAAATATAATAAATCGCATATTATAAATAGCGCAAGATAATTTGGACGTGGGTAGGAAGGTAATATGTGTGAGTGTTCGTGCGAGACACCCTGATTTTGTACCTTAGCGCACGATATCTCCGAGTCTTCGTGCGTTACACCCTTATTTTGTACCTTAGCGCACGATATCTCCGAGTCTTCGTGCGTTACACCCTGATTTTGTACCCTAGCGCACGATATCTCCGAGTCTTCGTGCGTTACACCCTGATTTTGTACCCTAGCGCACGATATCTCCGAGTCTTCGTGCGATATTACCCTATCATACATAAAAACAGTAGAAATTCTTTTACAGAATTTCTACTGTTGATTTATTATGCTTTATACGATCAACGATAACCCTGCTAAGCATGGCATAAGATTGACTAATATGCCGCCTATTTTGAGTCCTGCTGATATGTCTTTGTCTTTTAATGTAGAGATTGCAAGTATTAAACCAATTAACGCAATGATAAATGGTATGACTGGCGTTGGATACTTAGGCATTCCGAAAAATAAACCTAATCCTGCAATAACTGCACATACTAATGATAAATATAGAAATTTTTTCATTTGATAGACTCCAATCTACACATAACTAATGATGACTTCTAATTCACCATTTATGTGATTATCTAAATCATCTGCTGTCATGATTAAATGATCGCCTTTTTCTACTTCAAATACATTACCATCTGTAATGATTTCTCCGCTTCCAGCTATCACACTTACTAAGCAATAGTCTCTAGGTTTTCTAAAATTAAACGTCCCACTAATTTCCCATTTAGCAACTGTAAAGAATTCGCTTTCGATTAATAATGTGCCTTTTTGGTCTTCATCATCAATCTTTTTAGGTGGTACATTTGGACTTTGTGCACCAACAGTTATAACGTCGATACTCTTATCTAAATGAAGTTCTCTTTTCTTGCCGTCTTTATCAATTCTGTCATAATCATAAATTCTATAAGTTGTATCAGAATTTTGTTGTGTTTCTAGAATCATAATACCGCTACCTATTGCGTGAACTGTTCCACTAGTTACATAGAAGAAGTCGCCTTTTTCTACTTTTACGCGTTTAAATAAATGATCCCAATCTTCGTTCTGAATAAATTCTTCTAATTGTTGTTTTGTATTTGCATATGTACCATATATAATTTCTGCATCTTCTTTAGCATCTATAATATACCAACATTCTGTCTTACCAAATTCACCGTTTTCATGTTCATGTGCATATGTATCATCAGGATGTACTTGTACAGATAGTTGATCATTTGCATCAAGAATCTTAGTTAATAATGGGAACTTTTCTTCTGTAGGATTACCGAAAAGTTCTGGGTGATTTAACCAAACTTCATCTAAAGTTTGTCCTTTATATGGACCATTTGCGATTTCGTTTGGCCCATTTACATGTGCAGATATCCCCCAACATTCACCGATTCGTCCTTCAGGCAGGTTATATCCCATATTTTCTAAATTTCTACCACCCCATATACGTTCTTTGAATACAGGCTTTAAAATTAATGGAGACATTCAATCATCCTTTTCTAATTGTTGTTATATATTGTATACCGCTTATTTTTATAATCGTTTTAATGTACCAATGGTGATTGTACCATAACGACACTATATTGTGGAATACTCATAACACAGATAGATTGAATTTATAACTATTAATAATTTTATAATTATTAAAATGTATAATACTATTTATTCAAATGAATATCTCCACCTGGTCCTAATGGAAAGCCCAGTAAGAACCAAATAATCATGAATAACGGCCAAACGATTCCTAACACAATTGAATATGGCATTAAACTTGAAATCAATGTACCTAGTTTCATATTTTTATCATACTTTTGAGCATATGAAAGTAATAATGGTAAGTATGGCATCATTGGTGTAATCGGATTTGTAATAGAGTCTCCGATACGATAAACCATTTGTGTAAATGCTGGATGATAGCCCAATAACATAAACATTGGTATAAAGATTGGTGCTAATATTGCCCATTTAGCTGAAGCACTTCCGATTAATAAATTGATCAGACTACTTAGAATGATAAATCCAATAATTAAGATGACCCCATTTTGACCTTGCAATAATTCTGCACCTTTTACAGAAATGACAATACCTAGATTACTCCATTCTAAATATGCTAAAAGTTGAGCTGCAAAGAATACAATAACGATAAAGCTACCCATTGTGGACATGGAATCTGATAACATTTTTCCTAAATCTTTTGTATTTGAGATTTTCCCTGAAAGAATACCATATACAAAACCAGGCACGAAAAAGATAACTAATATAATGATACCTACACCATCCATCAATGGTGCTTTATCAATTAAACTACCTGTCTTTGGATTTCTTAACCATCCATTTTCAGGAATTGCTAAAGCAAGTAATAACGCTACAACAATAAAGAAACTAATATTCGCAAACTTCAATGCTTTACTTTCTTTTGCACTAATTTCATTATCATCACTTTGATCCTCAGAACCTTCATCAGGTTTGTATGTACCTAAACGTGGAATAACGACTTTCATACTGACATAATAAATTGCTGGTAATAAGATGATTGTTGATGCTGCAATAAAATACCAGTTCATTGCTACATTTAAACTGATGTCTTTATCAATGATTTCAGCTGCTGGTTTCGTAAACGCATATACTAACGCATCACTCATACCTAACGTAACGTTCGCAGCAAATGCACCTAGTGCTGAGGCATAAGCCATCGCAAGTCCAGCAATCGGATGATAACCTAACTTTATAAATACTAACGCTGTTAATGGCGGTAACACAACTGGTGCTGCATCTCCTGCAGCATTACCGATAATACCTACAAATATAATAATGGGAACAATAATTTTTCTAGGTGCTTTTTGAACAACTTGGATCATTAACTTATCAAAATAACCCGTCTTCTCAGCAACACCTATACCTAACATAACAGCAAGGACTAAGCCTAACGCAGGAAACTCTGAAAAATTCGTGATAGATTCACTAATAATTTTTCCAAAACCTTCTCTAGAAATTAAATTTGTAACTTCTACAGTCTTCCCAGTTGCAGGACTTTCCACTTTTATGTGAAATAATGAAATAAACCAAGACAGAAATATTAACGCTGCACATAAGAAGAAAAATAGTATACTCGGATCGGGCAGTCTATTTCCTGCTCTTTCTATTAAATTTAGAAATCTATTAATGATTGAAACTTTTTCTTTTGTTTGATTCATATATTATCCTCCCATAAGTAAATTAAAAACAGTATATCAAACTGTGTTTATTTTTTGAAGGTTCTGATAATTTTACAAATGTTTTGATAACAAGTCTTTATATAAAATTTTAAATCACATTTAAGTGTAAATTTGGCATCTTTTTTTAAGAATTAACATTGATAAAGTGCACCGTTGACCTTATACTAAGTATACAGATGATAAGTTGTAATAAATGTACTTCATTTTCGAATAGACATCATGCAATTTATTATTAACTGTAAGAAGTCTTTATATATGATTATGAAATGGAACGGATGGGGTTACATACCCTAAAGCGATAAGCCTCCTGAAGCTTATCGCTTTTAATTTTGCATAAAATAAAAAACTGCTATCATGTCTCTGTTAGAGGTTAATAGCAGTTATGATTATCAAGTATTATTGTTCTGTTTTTTTAATATTACTGAGTACAACTTTTTCCACTTCTTCTAAATGAAATGCCATCTTATGTTGCGCAAGTTCTGCATTTTGAGATTTAATAGCTTCAAAAATTTCTTTGTGCTCGTTATATAACTTCTCTATTGATTTACTTTTCGTATATAAATAAATTCTTCTTGTTTCTTTCATTGTATGTCTCATAATTTCAGATACATTTAACAATAATTGTTTAAGCATATCATTTTTAGCCGCTTCTACTACAGCTAAATGAAATTTCAAATCAGAAGCTTCTCCTAATTCATTGTCTTGAATGGCTTGTTTCATATCTTTTAATGCAGATTCAATAGCATGCAAGTCATCATCCGTTCTTTTTTCAGCTGCAAGTCTTGATACACCGACTTCAACAATTTTACGGACTTCTAGTAGATTTTCAATATCTTTAACGTCTCCATTAATTGCTTCGATATTAAAATAAACTTCTTCTCTTTCAACGATGAAAGTCCCTTGCCCGTGTTTAATTTCTACATATCCCATTGCTCTTAACGCATTCAATGCTTCTCTTATCGTTGCTTGTCCTACCCCAAAACTTTCAGATAAAGCCTTTATAGATGGTAAGCGGTCTCCTATTTTCAAACGACCTTCATTAATATCTAATATGATGACATCTGCAACTTTTTCGTATAATTTCTTGTTCGATATCTTCATTCTTCTTTCTCCACCTTGTTAAAATCATTAGTAGAGCAATTATATCATTTAAAATATATTTCATCTTAAAGAATTTAAATTATTGATGAAATTCTCTTTTAATACTTTCCATTGCTTCTTCTAATGTTGCACCTGTTGATAAAGATACACTCGCTAAAAATGCACCTTCTACAATGGGACCGTCTACTTTGTACAATTTATGTTCACCATCATATAAGTCTAACGCCATTTCTAAATTCATTTCAGATGAACCAATATCATAAAATAACAATGCATCTTCAGTTAACGCATCAATTACTTCATTAACCGTATCAATACTTGTACCGATTCCACCTTCATTTGTACCGCCATTTGCGATAACTGTAACACTTGGAGACATTTGCTCCAATAATGCTTTTACACCTTGTGCGATATCGTTACTATGACTAATAATACCTATTGTCGCCATGTTTACACATCCTCACTTAAAGCTTTTAATACGTATACCATACTTTGAGCACCAGGATCTATATGTCCTATAGAATCTTTTTTGAAATAGGCTGCTCTACCTTTAGTTGCTTCTAAATCTTTCGTATCTTCAGCGAACTGTTGTAACACATCTTCAGATAATGACTCTCCATTTGATAAATGATCTGAGGCTTTTAACAACACATCATACATTGTTTTTTCGCCACCTGTTACTTTACCTCTAGCAGCAACAGCATCTTTAAAAGTATTGATATATTCTAATAAATTATCAGAAGTGATTTCGTCATAATCTAGACCTGCCATTTTAACAAAGCTAAATCCATACAATGGACCTGATGCACCACCTACTGAACTCATTAAAGTCATGCCTGTAGATTTCAATACATCACTTACTGTATCTCCTGTAACTTTTTCGTCTACTGCTTTAAATCCGCGTAACATATTAACACCATGGTCGCCATCACCAATTGCTCTGTCTAATTGTGTTAAATTTTGTTCTTCTTGTTCAAATGTATGACTTAAATCTTTAAGTTTGTTTAACAATGTTTCTGCGTTCATTTAAAATGCCTCCTATTTAAAATATTTACTTTCTGTCGGTGCGTTAAATGCTTCTTCAACTTCTTGTTGATAAGGCACTAATGTAATAGAAAATCCTTGCATATCTAATGCAGTCATATAATTTCCAACAAAGTATTTTTTAACATCTAATTTATTTTGTTCTGCATATTCATTAAAATAATGTGCGATGATTGCAAGCTCTGAATCAGGTGTCGCACCCATACCATTAATCATAACAATTAATGATTTATCAGAAACTTCCTTTTCAAGTTCATGCATTAAACGGTTAATGATTTTATCGATTGTTTCAATATTTTCTTGATAAATACCACGTTCACCATGAATACCAATACCAATCTCCATTTTATTATCATCTAAATCAAATCCGTATTGACCAGTTGTTGGTACTAAACAAGGATAAATGGCCATTCCAATCGTTCTAATATTTTCAATAAATGATTCTACTTTTTCTTTAATAGCTGCTAAGTTATATCCATTATCAGATAGATAGCCGGCATACTTATGTACAAGAACTGTACCCGCTACACCTCTTCTATCTTGTTCATTTTCAATAGAAATATCATCACGTACGATAACGGATTGGCAAGAAATACCTTCCATTTCTGCCATCTCTTGTGCCATTTCAAAGTTCATAACATCTCCGGCATAGTTCTTAATGATTAATAAGACACCTTCATCAGTCGCGACATGTTTAATCGCTTCGAGAATCTTATCTGGTGTAGGAGAAGTGAAGACTTCACCACATACAGCTGCATCTAACATACCTTCAGCAACATAACCAGCATGCGCAGGTTCATGACCAGACCCACCACCAGAAACTAAAGCAACACCACTCTTTTTAACATTTTTACGAACGACAACATTGTCGCTAATAATTTCAACTGAGTTATCCATCACTTCGATTCCCTTAAGCATATCCGCTACAAAGTTTGTTTTTTCATTCATTAATTTCTTCATATAATGACCTCCCGTTGAATTCTATGTTTTCTATTCCATTATAAAACGTTTAGATAGGTAAGCGTTAACAATATGAGTTAATAAGAAATGATAATTTGGGAATGAGCTTGTATGTGGCGCATGCGGACAGAATTCTGAGAAATGTCCCTAACGAGGGGACGTTCTTATTACCACTTTTCCGAATTATGGTAGTTACAGCATTCTTATTACCACTTTTCCGAATTATGGTCGTTAGCGCCTTCTTATTACCACTATTCTGAATTATGGTCGTTACATTCCCACACATAAATAAAAAATCCGAGACAAAGCCTGTTGTCTCGGATCCCCACTCTTATTCTTCTATTCGATATACTCTTGTTTCAAATGGTTCTAATATGTTTGTATCTTCTATCGTTGTATAGTTGTGTAATAATAACTTACTTTTTTCTAAATTAAGTGGATATGTGATAGTAGCTTTTTCGCCTGTTAAGTTACTCATAATAATGACTTCTTCGTTATCTAATATGCGTTTATAACTATAAATTTGTTTATGATCTTTATCGACTAGTTCGTATTTACCGTAATTAAACACGTCGTAATCTTTTTTCAATTGAATCAAACGCTTATAATAATTTAATACAGAATGTTCATCTTCTAACTGATCTGCTACGTTGATCGTTTTGTAATTTGGATTTACGTGGAACCATGGTTCTGTTGTTGAAAATCCTGCATACGCACGATTATCCCACTGCATCATTGTACGAGAATTGTCTCTATTTACTTTACTCAAATTATTTAATAAAGATGATGTATCTTCGCCATTTTGTTCTTTCAATTTAATTTCATTTTTAACTGAAACATCATTAAAATCTTCTAATGATTCAAACGGATAGTTCGTCATCCCTATTTCTTGTCCTTGATAAATAAACGGTGTCCCTTTTTGTAAGAAATAATTTGTCGCATGACTTGTTGCACTTTCATACCAATACTGCTCATCATCTCCCCAAGTTGAAACGAGCCTTGGTTGATCATGATTTTCGATAAATAGCGCATTCCAGCCAACTCCTTCAAGTTGGTCTTGCCATTTAGACATGATATTTTTATATTGAATAACATCAAATCCACTATCTTCTGTATTCCATAATCCTAAATGTTCGAACTGAAAAATCATATTAAATATACCATTATCAAAGCCTACCCAATCATTCGCATCATCAGTACTGACACCATTTGCTTCTCCTACTGTCATAATGTCATATTTATTGAATGTTTCATCTCTCAATTCACGTAAATGATTTAATATACCTGGTCTATTCGTATAACGTTCAAATGCTGCTTTATACTGCTCATCACCTGGTTCGACTGGTATGTCGCCATCTTCAAATGATTTTTGAATATGTGTAATCGCATCTACGCGGAAACCATCGATGCCTTTATCAAACCACCAGTTAATCATTTTATATAATTCAGAGCGAACCGCTTCATTCTCCCAATTTAAATCTGGTTGTTTTTTACTGAAAATATGCAAGTAGTATTCATCAGTTTCTTCAGTTTTTTCCCAAGCTGAACCGTTGAATATACTTCCCCAGTTATTAGGTTCTTTGCCGTCTTTTCCTTCTTGCCATATGTACCAATCTCTTTTAGGATTGTCTTTACTCGATTTAGACTCGATAAACCATGGATGTTCATCTGATGTATGATTGATGACTAAATCCAATATGAGTTTCATACCTTTATCGTGCGTCTCTTTTAAAAGTAATTCGAAGTCTTCCATCGTACCAAACTCATCCATAATATCTTGATAATCACTAATATCATAGCCATTATCATCATTAGGTGATTTAAATATTGGTGAAACCCAAATCACATCTATACCTAGACCTTTCAAATAATCTAACTTTTCTCTAATACCATTTATGTCACCAATACCATCATTGTTAGAATCATTAAAACTTCTAGGATAAACTTGATAACATACCGCTTCTTTCCACCAAATTCGTTCCTCCATCATTCAGTCACCTCTTATTTTATCGTTGATTTTCTCTCTATTATATCTGTTGGAATAATCGTATTTTTTCTTAAAATATTAGGATTCTCAATCAGTTTAATTAAAGCTATACCCGCTTCCTCACCTAAATGTTCAGGATAAATATTTACGACCGTTTGAGGTGGTGAAGCAAAAGTATTAATAAATGAATCATTAAAAGTTGCTGTCATCACTTCATCTGGCACTCTTATATTAAGTTCATATAATGCACTTAATAAATTAATATTGATCATGCTATCTGACGTAATAATCGCTGTAGGAAAAGTCGCACTTTCTTTCATTTCTTTAATGATTGCTAATATTTCATCTCTGTTAGGATTTGCATGGTAAATGTCATATTGGTTAATACCATGTTTATCGCAAGCTTTCTTAAAGCCTTCTACCCTGTCTAATGCAACAGCATATGAATCTGGTTCAGCTATAAAAGCTAAATGCTCATGCCCTTTATCAATCATAAATTCTGTAATCATTTGACTTGCTTCGACATTATCATTGTCGATATGAATAATTTCTCTTTCGCCTAGTTGTTTACCTACAACAACAAACGGAAATTGATATTTTTTGAGTAGTTGTGTAACCGGATCATTCTCTTTTGAATAAAGCATAATAAAGCCATCTATCGATTTAGATTTAATGAGATTTTCTACTTCAACTAATAAGTCAGCTTGTTCAACAGAAGTTGTCATAATCGTTGAATATTCTCTTTGTTTACAGGCTATTGATATCCCCATCAGAACATCTGTAAAGAATGGGTTTTGCGTCATTTCTTTAGAAGCTGATTTTAAAATTAAACCAATCGTTTTAGATTTTTGTGTTACAAGTGTTCTCGCGGCAATATTAGGTTGATAGCCCAATTGCTTCATCACAGCTTTTACTTTCTTTGATGTCTTTTCACTTATACTTTTATGTCCACTAATCACTCTTGATACTGTTGATGGTGCAACATTTGCTTCTTTCGCAACATCTTTTATTGTAACCACGAGATCACTCCTTTATTATCCTTTTGTAGCACCTGCCGTTAATCCAGTCACTAAGTATCTTTGTAATAATAAGAATACGATAGAAATTGGAATTGCAATCATCATTGCCCCAGCAGCAAATACTGTAAAGTTGTTTCCGAATTTATCATTTATAAAATTAAATAATCCGACTGCTAGTGTGTATTTTTCAGGACTTCTTAATAAAATTCTTGGCAAAATAAAGTCCATAAATGGTCCCATAAAATTAAATAATGCAACAACTGCTAGAATCGGTTTAGCTAACGGTAACATAATTGTGAAAAATATTCTCATATGTCCTGCACCATCTATTTTAGCAGATTCATCTAATTCTTTAGGAATTGTATCGAAATATCCTTTTACTAAGAAAGCATTCATCGGAATGGAACCACCTATATAAATTAACGTAAGACCGAATAGTGAATCTAATAAGCCTATTGTATTTAATAAGATATAAATTGCTACCATTGCCATCAATACCGGGAACATTTGTAAAATTAAAAATGCAATCAGTCCATATTTTCTACCGACAAAACGATATCTAGAAAATGCGTATGACGTTAAACCAACAAAGATCACTGAAAATAATGCATTAGCCGTCGCCACGATTAAAGTATTCTTATACCAAGTAAGGTAGTCACTTGATGGATCAGTTAGTAAATAAATATAATTTTTCAAAGATGCATCTTTCGGTATCATAGAAGAACCATAAAGATTGGAACCTGAGTTAAGTGATAACCCTAAAGTCCACAGTAATGGATAAATAATGATAATAAACATAATAATCAAAATGCCATACATGATAATCGCTCTTAATATATTTTTATTCTTCTTATTCATTAAATATCCCCCTCATCTTTAAAAGTACTTGTCTTTCTAAATTGTAAGAATGCAATAATGGCAATAAACACACCGATAATTAATGAAATCGTTGCAGCCATATTATAATTTTGCATATCAAATGTTAATCGATAAACCCATGAAATTAAGATATCTGTACTACCTGCATTCTGACCAGAAACAGGTGGACCACCTTTATTAAATAAGTAAATTAAATTAAAGTTATTAAAGTTTCCTGCGTATTGCATAATTAATAATGGTGCAGTCGCAAATAAAATATGCGGAAACGTAATATTTCTAAATTTTTGCCAACTTGATGCGCCGTCCATATCTGCCGCTTCATACCAATCTGATGAAATACTTTGTAGAACACCAGTGAATAAAGCAAATACGAATGGGAATCCAAGCCAAACTTGAATTAAGATTAAAGCAACCTTTGCCCAGAATGGATCATTTAACCAAGCTGGTGCAATGCCGAATAATGGTTGTAGGATATCATTATTAATCGAACCAAAATCATCATTAAAAATGGCCGCAAAGATTAATATTGTCACGAACGATGGAACTGCCCAAGGTAAGATTAATACTGTTCTAATAAGCTTTTTAAATCTAATAAGTGGATGATTAACAATAATAGCGAGTAATAACGCTAACGCGATTTGTAAAGTAGTCGCTACTAAAGTCCAAACAATCGTCCAAGTTAATACGTTAAAGAATGTTGTCTTCCAAATAGGTACTGTAACTAATGATTTAAAGTTATCAAATCCTACCCATTCTAATAAATGTCTAGGTGGTGCATTATATAAATTGTAGTTTGTAAAAGCTAAAAAACACATGAATAAAAGTGGAAATACGACAACAAAGATTAATAAAAAGATACCTGGTGATATTAATAAATATGGGAAAGTCTTATCCCATGTTGCCGTCATTCGACCTTTACGATCTTTAATTTCAAATCCTTTATTATATTGATCTGCATTACGATAAGCATCTATGATATTTACGACATATAAAGTGATCGCAAATGCAATTAATAATAACGAAATGATACCTTGTGCTAATAGAACCCTTGAATCATCTAGTTTAGGCACTGTACCTAAAGTGAATAATCCCCAGAACCCAATATTCATAAATTGATAAAATACTGAAATGAAACTAATAAAAAATACGATAAATATACTACCTTTTATATATCTTTTATTATAGAATTGGCCAATACCTGGAATAATCGATAGTATGGCAGCTAATTTTGGATTTCTCATTTTCACACCTTCTTTTATTTTTTAGATGCATTCATAATTTCTACTTGTTCATCAATACCGTTTTTCGCTTCATCAAGCGCTTCTTTAGGGTCTTTACCGTTGGATATAAATGTCGCTGCATTTCCCATCGGATCCCATACTTGACTCATCTCTGGAATATTTGGCATTGGAATGGCATTTTGAGCTTGTTCTTCATATGGCTTTAATAATTCATTTTTAGAAGAAACGTCTGTACGACCTGTAATTTCTTGCATTTCATCTGTATATTTCTGCATATTATCTTTATTTGTTAAATACAGCATTAAGTTTTTAGCCCAGTATTTTTCTTCACTATATTCGGATATAAACCAACCTCTTACCCCTAGGAATGGTTTCATTTCTTTACCATTATCAGTTGGGAAAGTTGCTGTTCCGAAATCATCACCAAGTGCTTCTTTAAACTCATTCGTTTGCCAAGAACCTGTTACAAACATGCCTACTTTTCCTTCTTTAAACAGTCCTACAATAACATCTTGATTAGCTGACTTCGTAATATAACCTTTGTCATACCAAGATTGTAATCTCTCTCCATTTTTCACGACAGATGGATCATTTACAGCAACATCATTTGTATTAAATCCATCTTTTTCTTCTTTAAATATGTATCCGCCTTGTGAGAATAAAAATGGATAATTAAAGTAGAAGTTTTTTGCATCAAACATAAATCCATATTGCTTTTTATCTTTGTCCGTTACATCTTTTGCGATTTTTTCAACATCATCCATCGTCTTTGGTGGTGTCTTAACAAGTTTCTTGTTATAGACAACAGCCGTTGATTCTACGATAACGGGTAATGCTAACTGTTTACCTTCATAATTTAAAGCTTGTAATGCTTCTTTGGAATAACCTTTTAATTCTTCATCTGTAAAATCAATTTCTGCCGCTAATCCTTGTAAATAAGCATCTCCTGCACGGTCATGCGGTTGGAAGAATAAGTCAGGTCCATTACCTGAAGGACCATCAAGCGATAAGTTATCTACTTGGTCATCTTGAGCTGTATTTTTAAGAATGACTTTAATACCTGTCTTTTTTGTATAATCTTCTGTTACTTTCTTATAAAAAGCCATTTGTCTATCGCCATCTACCCACATCGTAAGTGACTTAGGTTTGGCTGTTTTTTCATCATCATTCAGTGCTTTATCAATATCTTCTTGTGTTCGATTAGGACCACAACTTGCAAGCAATAATGTCACGAGTAATATTGAGCAAATTTTTAGTAAATGTTTCATCTAATCCCCTTCTTTCATTAATTGTTAATTCACTCAATCAATTAATTTTTAATTTTCTCTCCAGTTTCTTTATCAAAGAAGTGACATTTATTTAAATCTAAAGCGAGCTCAATTTCATCATTTGGATGAATGACTGTTCTAGCATCTAACTTGGCACAAATTTCTTCATCGTTAAATAATCCATGAATCATAATTTCAGAACCTAATAATTCACTAACAAGTACTTTAGTCTTGAAAGTTACATCTTTATTAGCATTAATAAATACAGGTTCATCATGAATATCTTCTGGTCGAATACCGAATCGTATCGTCTTGCCATCATAGCCATTATGATTAAGCATGCGTGCTTTACTTTCATTTAATTTAATCACTTGATTGCCAATCACTAATTCGTCTTTATTAACTTTTGCGTCAAAAATATTCATTGCTGGTGATCCAATAAATTGTGCAACAAATTCATTTTCTGGTGCGTCATATACTTCACGTGGTGTACCTATTTGCATAATATCGCCATCTTTTAAGACAACAATACGTGTTGCCATCGTTAAAGCTTCTGTTTGGTCATGTGTGACATAAATCGTTGTAGTTTGTAAACGTTCATGCAACTTTAATATTTCTGTTCTCATTTGAACTCTTAATTTCGCGTCTAAATTAGATAAAGGTTCGTCCATTAAGAATACTTTCGCATCCCTTACAATTGCTCGACCTAATGCAACCCTTTGTCTTTGACCACCTGATAAAGCTTTAGGCTTTCTTGGTAAATATTCCTTCAATCCAAGAATTTCAGCTGCGTATTGAACCCTTTTATCTATTTCTTTTTTATTCATTTTTCGTAGTTTAAGTCCAAATGCCATATTGTCATATACTGTCATATGTGGGTATAAAGCATAATTTTGAAAGACCATTGCGATATCTCTATCTTTTGGTGCGACATCATTCATTCTTCGATCATCAATAAAAAAATTTCCTGATGTAATGTCTTCTAATCCTGCGATCATTCTCAAAGTTGTTGACTTTCCACACCCTGATGGACCAACGAAAACAATAAACTCTTTATCTTTAATATGTAAGTTAAAATCATGTACTACAGTATTACCTTTGTCGTATGTCTTCTTTATATTCTCTAATTTCATTTCAGCCATAGATAAACCCTCCATAATTGTAATCGCTTTCAAAATTTAATATAGATTTATCATATGTGTAAAAAGTTAAAAAGTCAACAATTTTATGCAAACGATTGCATTAATAATTCACGACAATATAAACCATTTATTTTTAAAAGAAAGCCTTTACACGCAAACGATTGTATCTTTTTTGAGTTAAACCTCTTGCAATTATAGTACATAGGGTGTACTATACTCTTTGTATTAAGTACAGGAGGTGTACTAATCATGGAAGAAGAATTAAAAAAAGCTTTTAACCTATTCCAAGAATCCATCATTAATATACACAGTGAAGTTGCAAAGATTTTAAATAATTCTGGGTTAGATGAAGTTGTTTCTAAAGAACAATATCAAACTTTAAAAATTATTAAAGATTTTCCTAGATGCACATACAGTTTTATTGCCTCTAAACAAGGTGTCTTTAAGACTGCTATATCAAACAGAATTAATAAATTGAAGCATCTAGACCTCATTGCTATTCAGCAAGGCGAAGATAAAAGAGAGAAATCTGTTTTGCTAACAGATAAAGGTTTAGAACTTGTAAAGCGTACTGAAGATGTTATTTACGAAACATTTAATCGTAAACTGTCTTCTCACTTTTCAGACGAAGAAATTATAACGTTTGTTAAACAATTAGAGAAAGCTAATAAACTTATAACAGGAAAGGACAATGTTAATCATGTTTGATGATATAAAAAATTTATGGACACATAAGTTTCTACTCGTATCACTAATAGCAATTATGCTTATTCCACTTATTTATAGTTCAGTATTTGTAGGTTCTTTATGGGATCCATACGGAAAGACGGATTCATTAAAGATATCTGTAGTAAATAGCGATAATGGTGGAAAAATCAATGGTGAAAAGGCAGACATCGGTAAAGACGTAGTAGATAAATTAAAAGACAATGATAAATTTAAATGGGAATTTGTTTCTCAAGAAACTGCAGACAAACATTTAGAACATGGTGAATCTTATGCTGTCATTTCAATACCAGCTGAAACGACTAAAAATGCAGGTTCTATGTTAGATAAAAATCCTAAAAAAATCGACTTAAATGTCAAAACGAACCCTGGTTATAGTTACACTGGTTCACAAATCGCATCTAAAGCTATTACAGCTGTTGAAGATAATTTAAGTGAATCTGTTCGTGAGAAATATATTTCAGAATCATTTAAAGGTATGAATAAATTAACAGATGGTTATAAAGATACTTCTAAAGCACTTGGACAAATGTCAGATGCAGAATCTCAACTCATTGATGGTAATAAACAAGTTGAATCTGGATTAGAACAACTTGCTCCAATGGCTGGTGCAGAAGGACAACAACTTTTACAAGGCAGTATGAAAGTATCTCAAGGTTTAAGTGATTTACAAGCTAATAACGATAAATTAAAAGCAAATATTGATAAAGCTATTAAACAATCAGATGATAAATACTTTGAAGATAAAAATGTTAAAGCAATCAATAATCCAGTCGTATCAAACGAAGATGATTTAACAGAAGTTAATAACTATGGTCAAAGCTTTGCGCCATATATCTTATCATTAAGTTTATATGTAGGTGCAGTTGCATTCTCAGCAGTTTACCCTATTGATAAACGAATTGGTGATTCTACAGGATTCAAATGGTGGTTAAGTAAGTTTGCAATATTCATGATGCAAGCTTTAGGGTCAGCATTAGCATTAGCGGTACTATGTTTATACGGATTTGAAATTGATATCGCCAATCCAGGACACTTCACTTTAACACTTATCTTATGGAGTATTGCAGCATATATGATTGTGACATTCCTAACAGTAGTATTAGGTAATATCGGTAAATTCTTAGCGATTATACTATTAATCTTACAATTAGGATCAAGTGAAGGTACATTCCCAATAGAATTATCAGGTAAGTTCTTCCAAGACTTACACCCATTCTCTCCAATGAGTTATGTAATCAAAGCATTAAGAGAAAATATCTTTAACTTCACAAGTGACGTAACTTATGGACAATCAATGCTTATAATAGGACTTATCGCAATTGTATTCGCAGCACTAACATTACTTGTATATGTAATACGTTCTAAATATCCACACTTAAGACGTATCGCAAACGAAAACGACTATTAAGATGTAGAAAAGCACAACCTCGCGTGAGGTTGTGCTTTTTTGTAGTTTATTTTAAGTAGTGACGGCGCCGTTAGTTACAGTTGTAGCGACTTTTGTAATTATAGACCGCCATAGTTACACTTCCGCCGACTTTTGTAATTATAGACACCTATAGTTACACTTCGGCCGACTTTTGTAATTAACGCACCCGTTATAAACAAGTTTGACCAGAAGTGTTCGTAACGAAATCTCTATTAGTACACTTAATATTCTATTACTATTTTACCAATACTTTTTCCTTCTTCTATTAAACGATGTGCTTCTGTAATTGTTTCTACGCTTAATCCTTTTAGTGTCTTATTTACTGTCGTTTTAATCGTACCTCTATCTAATAAATATGTTAACTTTCTTAAATATTCGTGATGTGCGATCATGTCGTCTGTTTCATATTTTGGTCTAGTGAACATAAATTCAAATGAGAATGTCACACTTTTATCTTTTAATAAATTTAAATCTACTTTATCCATAAAATTAACAAGTGCTACGATTTTTCCTCTTGGCTTAATCATTTCTGCCATTACATTAAAGTATGCATCGCTACTATGTGTATTAAAAATATAATCTACTTGATTAATTTTATGTGCTCTTAATTCATCTGGTAAATGGTGTTTATGATTGAGCACGATGTCAGCACCCATTTTCTCTGACCATCTTCTTGTTTCTTTACGTGATGCTGTCGTGATAACTGTTAGCCCCAAATGTTTCGCAATTTGAGTAGCTACAGAACCTACACCACCAGCACCATTTATAATAAGTAACTTCTTATCTTTATTATCTTCAGGGTTAGATGAAATATTTAGTCCTTCTAATAATGCTTCAAATGACGTTAGTGCTGTTAAAGGTAAAGCTGCTGATTCAACGTAAGATAAGTGTTCTGGTTTAATGCTAACAAGTCGTTCATCAACTAATTGATACTCTGCATTCGATCCTTGTTTCGTATTTGTGCCAGAATAATATACTTCATCACCTACGTGGAATAATTCTACTTCTTCTCCGACCGCTTCTACAACACCTACTGCATCATACCCTAATATTTTAAATTCCCCATCAGATGTATTTCTTGATTTCGTATCTATAGGATTTATACTCGCAGCCTTCACATTCACTAAAATATTTCTTCCTTTAGCTTCTGGAACTGGTATATCTCTTTCTTCAAATTCATTTGATACTCTCAAATCAAAACTGTTACTAAACCCAATTGCTTTCATCTAAAAGTCACCTCTTGTTTATAAATGTTTATGATAATAGTTATGTTCATCATCGATTTGCATGCCTAATTTTTGATATAAACGATTACCAGCTTTATTTGATTTTTCGGTTTCTAAATATATTGTCTCATATCCATTTTCTTTCCCATAAGTAAATGCTTGGTTCATTAATTGCTCACCAATTCGTTGACCTCTCGCATCTGCTGTTAAAAATAAATCATTAATAATAAGTAGGTTTGACATTTTCATTGATGACAACATCTTGTATAGCTGTACAAATCCTATCACTTGCTCATTCGCTTCAGCTATAAATATAACAGCATCTTCACGAGAAACATTTCTATATATAAATTCATACGTCATCTTTATATCTGATTGTTGTCCAAAATGAACACGATAGTCATCAAATACAGCAACAACTTTCTCTATCTCATTGAGTTGTAATCTTCGAATATTCAATCCATCACCTCATTTATCCTTAACGGTCTCCCATTACAGTTTTAGTATCAGCTTTTGCTTTCGGACGAACGACTAGTTCACCATTACATTCTGGACATACATAATATAAATTTTCAGCGCATTCTCTACAGTATGTTGTTTCTTGAACACATATAAAAGCATTACTTTTCTTATGAAATTCATATCCGCATTTTTCGCAATTTGGTTTCATCTCTAAAGCCATTTCTATCACTCCATAAAAATATGTTAGTATATACATAATTATCATATCACTTTTAAGTACATAAAATGAATTTTAAGGTGTGATTCTATGGAAAAAGAATTCGTAGGTAAATGTGCCAAATGCCAAACAGATATTTATTGTAATAGTGGCTTTATAGAAGGTGTCGTGCAAGAAGACAAAACATTATTATGCTTTGACTGTTCTAATGAAAAAGAGAGAAAAGAAACATAATCGTTTCTTTTCTCTCTATATTTTTATACGCCTTGATCTAATTTATCTAACATTGATTTCATCAACTTAATTTGACCAGTATGATAATTCGTATGCAATATGCCAAATGAAATTGTTTCTGCAAAAGTATCCATATTCGCTATCGGTGCTTTTCTTGATTTGTCCATTTGTTCATCAAGTGCATTTAATATTCTTTCTAGTTGTTGATTTAATATGCCTTTTAATTCTTGGAAAGTTGGTTCTACACCTGTAAAATCTTGTGGTGAAGTACCTGGTGAGAATGATTTACCTAATTTTTCACCGAGTATATTACCTTCTTCACTTGTACCAAAGACAAATGATTCATTTGCCACAATTACGTGACCAAGTTGCCATTTAATATTATTGTTCGCTAACTCCAGTTGAAAATCCGCTTGTTTCTCATCTATATCTTTGACAACATCAGATAACATACTATAAGAAATTCGGAACTGCGTTTCTATCATTTCAATTCCCTCCGTTTTTACTCAGTAATTGCAAAATAATTACCTTGTTTATCATGAAAATTAAATACTCTACCCTCAGGCATTTCTATAATATCATGACCAGTTAATCCTTGTTCTTTTAACGACTTATATAATTCATCAAAATTCGAAGCTTTAAACATTAAAGAAGGTGTTTCTAAACTCACTTCAGGACTGTACTTTTCAATAAAAGCTTTATCGAATAATACAAATGACGTTTCAGCATCTTCACTAGGTGCAATCTCTACAGATTTGAAACCTTCAGGCAACTCGTCTTCAGACTTCACAACAAAGTTCATTACATCTTTCCAAAATTCAACAGCCTTTTCTTGATCATCAACATATAACATGACTTGATGTAACTTTTCAATCATACATATCACCTTCATTCATTTATTACATTTAGAATACGCTATATATGATTCAAGTGCAAAAATAACAAAGTTTAATTTCACTCTGTATCCTTTTCATAAACCATGATGTCACCAGGCTGACAATCCAAGTATTCACATATTGCTTCTAGTGTACTAAATCTAACAGCTTTAGCTTTTCCAGTCTTTAAAATAGATAAATTTGCGATCGTAATATCTACCTCTTGAGCAAGTTCAGTCAGAGAAACATGCCTCTCTTTTAATATTTCATCTAATTTAATTTTTATCATCTTGTCACCCTTAAACAGTCAAATCATGTTCTTCTTTCATTGATTCAGATTCATTATAAATTGTTAAGAAGTTTAACATCATTAAAGAGATACTCAGCAATAATACCGTTGTATAAGGAGTAGTACTTAATAATTCTTTATATGTGACGTCAACACCAATTAAACTCTTCATTGAGTTTAATGTACCATATACCATAATAATGATTGAAGAAAAGAATATTTTATTATAATTTCCTGAATTAAAGAAATCCTTTTTGTTGATGTTCTTTATAAAGCTCAACACAAATATAAAGAAAGCAATTAACAACAGTGCTTGAATAATAAAACATATCATGTAGTATAATACGCCACTCTTTATATCAAATGCAGTACTCAAAGGTACTTTTCTAAAGAAAACCACAAGATTAACAACCACTAACAAAGCATGTATGATCATCGCTATTAATGTAATCAAATAACTACGTTTTTCAGTATTACTAATATTACTCATCGAAACCTCTCCCTTTTATCGTTTTTCAATAAAAGTTTAACACCTTTTTTATTGTTTATCAATAAAAATTATTGTTTTTCGATAAAAAAAGAGTTATATCAAGTAATTCTCATCCACGTTGTGTTTTATTGGATTTTAACTTATACTCTCAGTAACAGTCTTTACTGTAATTTTACACTAGAGAGGAAGATTACCATGAGAAAAAATAATAATCGTATCCTTTTAACTACTGCCACTGAGGTCGTTTACCTTTAAGTGAAATGTATTAAGTTTATTGGTAAACGACACCAATAAAACTTAAGGAGCTATTATTGTGAAATTTAAAAAATTCATATCATACTACAGACCTTATAAACGAATTTTCGGTTTAACTTTAATTTGTTCATTACTTGTTACGGTTATAACGCTTGTAATACCATTGATTATTCGTTATATCACAGAGAATTTAATTCAACATTTCTCTGTAGCGCATGTTAAAGAAATTTACTTACTAGGTGCTGCTATGGTATTGCTCATATTGATTCAATTTTTGTGCCATATTTTTATAGATTATTATGGTCATGTTATGGGTGCAAAGATGGAGAAAGATATGAGCGAAGAGTTATATGAACATATTCAAAGCCAACCTCATCACTTTTTCGACCGAAATAGTACAGGTGGTTTGATGTCGAGATTAACGGGTGATCTTGAGAACTTATCAGAGTTATATCATCACGGTCCTGAAGATATCTTAATGTACATTATTCGTTTTATAGGTGCTGTCATTATTCTCTTGTATATCAATGTAGAATTAACAATTGTGATGATGCTATTTATTCCTATTATGATTGTGGTTTATTGGTACTACATCAAAAAGCTCTCTTCTATCTATGAACAAGATAAAGCTACCAATGCTGAAATTCATGGATTTTTAGAAAATACGATATCAGGAATTAAAGTTACAAAATCTTTTACGAATGAATCATTTGAAAGTAATCAGTATAAATCACTTAATAAAAAAGCAATTGAAATCAAAAAGAAAGTTCATAAATATGAAGCTCTATATAATGAGATTATAGGGTCCATCATTCAAGCAATGCCTGTCATCATCATTGTACTCGGTGCATTACTAATTATGAAAAAAGAAATTTCTATTGGGGATTTGTTAGCATTTGTACTTTATGTAGGTAATATCGCAACACCTATAGAAGTACTTGTTAAGCTGTCTGTTCAATATAATGAAGGTATTTCAGGTTTTAACCGCTTCTTTAAATTAATGCAACTTAAACCGGATATAACTTCAGAGAATACTCACCAACAACAAACACAACATTCAAATGGTGCTATTCAATTTGATCATGTTTACTTTCAATATGACCAAGAATATATTATCCATAATTTAAATTTAACAATCGAACCCGGTGCATATATTGCGATAGTTGGCCCATCAGGTTCAGGTAAATCAACCATCGCCAATCTGCTACCAAGATTTTACGATGTCACATCAGGATCCATAACGATTAATCATCAAGATATTAGAACGATCCCTCTTGAAGAACTTAGACAAAAAATAGGTATCGTTCAACAAGATGTCTATATATTCTCAAGTACCGTTTACGAGAATATTAAATATGGTAATCCTGAAGCTTCAATGGATGAAATCATTCATGCATCTAAATTAGCCAATGCACATGAATTTATTCAACAACTGCCAAATGGTTATCACACACAAATTGGTGAAAAAGGTGCTAAACTTTCTGGCGGACAAAAGCAAAGACTTAGTATCGCAAGAATGTTTCTAAAAAACCCAGAAGTTGTCATCTTAGATGAAGCCACAAGTGCTTTAGATAATTTAAGTGAGAAAGTCGTTCAACAATCATTGGAACAACTGACACTCAATCGCACAACTATCGTTATCGCCCATCGATTATCAACAATTCGAAATGCAGATAACATATACGTCCTAACAAAAGAAGGCATTATAGAATCTGGTAATCACGACACACTAATAGACAAACAAGGATTCTATTATAGAATGTATATCAACGAAGAGAACTAAATATAAGCATTATAAAAGCTGAGACAATACGTCTCAGCTTATTTCAATATATCCTTTAACGCTTCTAAATGATTTATAACATACGTCGCAATATCCCCGTTACCAAGATTTTGATGGTCAAAGTAACATGAATCAATACCATATTCATTTGCACCAACAATATCAGATGTTAACGTATCTCCTATCATTAAATAATGTGACGTATCATCATCTTTAATAACATTTAAACAATGATCAAAAAATTGTTTATGAGGCTTTTCAAATCTAATTTTCTCTGAAATAAAATGATCATCAAAATAATCAAAAATACCTGCATCATGCATGCGTTTCATCTGAGTTTCATAAACACCATTAGAAGCACTATAAAGATGATAACCCGCTTCTTTCAAATAACTTAATATATCTTTCGCACCATCAACCAGCTCATGATTATCATTCAACGTCTTTCTAAAAATAGCCTCTTTAGCACGCGCATCAACATTTAAATCAAATGACTCAAAAAACTCCTTAAAGCGAGTCGTTAACACTTCATCCTTAGAAACCTTGCCCTGCTCAAGTTCTAACCATAAACGCTTATTAATATCCTGATACTGCTTAAAATTCAATTCATTAAACACAATACCCTCAGATTCAAAAACCGCTCTAATCGCTTCCCTTTCACCAGCATTAAAATCTAATAAAGTATTGTCCAAATCAAATAAAATATGTTTATACATCGAAAAATCCCCTTTTAGTCTGTAAGGTTATGGAATATATTATACCATTACCTAAAAAAACACTCCTCGAAGTTGTTCGAGAAGTGTAATGCATTATTTAGAGTTAGTTCTCTAATATTTTATAACCTTTATATCCTACTCCTAATATTTTAAAAGCATCAGTATACGAAATTTTATCTGACTTAACTGCATTTTCAACATAATTAAAAAAGTTTTTATCCATCCTAAAGTTCAAGTTATTTCTGTAGTTTCCACCTTTATTTCTATCAATATTTTTGATTTCTTGATAGTTTTCTTCTAATACTTTAACCTGTTCTTTATATTCATTATGCGTAATAAAGTTAAAATCGTATTGTCTTCTTATAAGGACATATTCACTAACCGGAAATATTTTTAATAATTCATCTATCGGCTTATTACCTATAGTCTCAAATATTTTACTTGGTACTAATATTTCAGCTGTAACTTTATTTACAAAGGCTTCTACTTTATCAAATTTACTATGATTAATTTCTTTAATATTATATATTTCATCATAGCCTATAAATAAATGGACAAGTTCATGAACAAGTGTGAAGAGTTGTCCTTTTTTAGAATCTTTTTGATTAATAAAAATAATAGGTGCTTTTTGATCAGCTAAAACAAATCCTCTGAATTCATTAATATTCAAATTTCTATGAGTATTGTCTTTATATTTACCATTCAAGAAAATAAAAACACCAATCTGACTTATTTTATTACGGAAATAAGTAAATGGATTATCATCGATATTTTCAAAGTAATTAATATTTATATTTAAATATTTTCTAATCTCTTCAGCTACATGTTGATAATTATCATTGATACTAAATTTGTTTATAAAATCTAAATGATTTTCTACTTCATCTTTCAAGAAATCTTGCTTAACTCTCATTTCTTTAATCGTATCTTTAAGTTCACTACTCATCTCTTCAATATCAGATGAATTAATTGTCCTAAAATCTAATTTTTCTTCATATGGTTCAATATAATCATCTAAAATTAATAAGCCAACTGGTACATTTATCATTTTTGAAATAGTGGATAACTGATTAAAAGTAGGATTTTTCTTACCATCGAGAATGAGATTTATACTTTTAATGCGTTTAGCTATAGCGTCAATAGGTGTATTAGAATTATGAATGTATCGAGATAGAACTTTATTATTTACTGCCAATTCTGTACTCATCACGTTCCCCCCCTTTAGTTATCATTAAATGCATTAAGTTCTCTATTTATATTAAATATATTATACCACCACATATATTTCCACATATAAAAAACACTCCTCGAAGTTGTTCGAGAAGTGTTGCAACGATGATATATTCTAAATATATTACCGTTTTGAGAATTGTATGTGCTGAAACGAAAAATACACAATACAAATTAATTCTTTTATATCAATGATTACAAAATATTAAGATGCTAATCCGATAATAGGAACTCATTGATTTAGACAAAGTTAACACCAATTAACACTATAAAATAGACTAGTCATACTTTGAATTTAATTTTTATTATAATGTTATGTTCTTCACCTCATATGTAATAACTATACAAAAATTAGAAATTCTTTTTGCAACTTTCACTACGTTATTTTTTCATCATATATTATTTCATATTCTGTTTAAAACCATATCTGACTGCACGGTGATTAAATGCATCTTCTCCACCTTCCATAACTTTACAGATTCGATTTTTAACTGTAGGCTCATCTACCGAACCATAAAGATCTGGCATAACTTCTTTCAAATCACCCATACAAATTAACCATTCTGAATCTCCATTTACTGGAATATTAGCATTATGGGTAACAATTATTATTTGACGATTTTCTTTACGTTTTAATATACTCTTAACTATTAAATTATTAATCAATTGACTATCTAAATCATCTTCTGGTTGATCAAGTACTAGTACTGAATCTCCATGTGCAAGTATCATTGATAAAATTGCTGATGTCTTTTGTCCTGCTGACGCATTAGATAGACTAATCTTTTTTTTGTTTATTTCAATTGTTATAGTTATCAAATCATTTGGAGTTAAAACCTGAACTTCAGATAATTGAGTGTTTGATAACTTATTAAAATAATTAATCAATTTTTTATTTGTAAAAATAGTACTCTCTTCTCCTAATCTGATTTTTTTAATATCTTTATAGACATCTTTGTAAGAATAATCAGACCCCTTTAACTTTTGAAGAAGACTATCAAATTCAGATCCAAAGCTATCTTCTTTGCCTAATATTACTCTCAATTCCTCAACATAAGATGAAAAATCTCTATTAGGTTGTATTTGTGCGGTTATTCCATCAATATCTTTGAATATCTCTTTACAAAACCTACGTCTTTCCTGAGTTAATCTTTTAAGGCTTAAGTCTACTTGCTTGCTTAATTCTTCTATTTTTCTATTATTCTGCTTGAATTTATCTTCTTTTTCAATAACTTTTTCTAATTGTTTTTCTTTCACTTTTAGTTCCTCGTGAAGTAAACCTAGGTTTTCCATCGATTCGAGTTCACCCGGTTCTAATTCATCTTTCATCTGCTTAAACTCTTCATCAATTTTTTTAAACTCTTTATGCCAATTTGAATTATTTATTTCTTTTTGATATTCATCGATATTTTTCGTTATTTCTAGAATATGTTCAGATATTCCATCAATTTCATATTTTATCTTATCTAACAAATTACTTCTAAATCCATCAATTTCAGAAGAAACTGATAGTTTTTTTGCGGGTATAAAAACTTGATCTATCAAACTCTGCAATTGTGCAGGAATTTTACGAAATTGAGTCAAATCGTCATCTATAGTTTTATTATTTTGTGTTTCTTGATTGTTTTTTTCAAACACTTTCTTGTTATGTCCAGTTCCTAACTTTAATATTTTATTTTTTAAATCCTCAATTCCTAATTGTAAAATTTGTTTTTTATCTACTTCTTCTTTAAGCTTAACATTGTCCATATTAATTTTCAGAATATCACTTTTAAAACTATTAATTTCCTCGTTTATTTCAGCTATTTCTGTAAAATTAAATGTATCCACCAATTCAAGAATGCTTTTTTGATTTTTCGAAATCTCATAAATATGTTTTTGCATATAAAGGCTAATGTTTTCCGAAAGCATTTCCAAACGTTTAAAGTCAGTAAGTTCTTCATTTTTTTCAAAATCCACT
Source organism: Mammaliicoccus sp. Q-M61 (assembly GCF_022386055.1). Lineage (NCBI taxonomy): Bacteria > Bacillati > Bacillota > Bacilli > Caryophanales > Staphylococcaceae > Mammaliicoccus > Mammaliicoccus sp. Q-M61. The sequence continues at coordinate 191,215 of NZ_JAJNJL010000003.1, read as the reverse complement.
GAAAATACCTGATGTGATATAGGTGTTCTAATAATTTTATACATTGATCCTTCATAAGAAACTTCTAAAACAACTTTTGTATTTTCAGTAAATACACCTGACTCATTATCTGCTATTTTAGAAAATTTTGAATAGTCAGCGTATATTTCTGAATAATCTCTAAGTTTATCTTCTTTACCTAATACATAAAATAACAGTCGTGTTATACATGATTTTCCCGTGCCTCTTCCACCTATTATCGTTGTTAAATTATTACTAAAATCTACTTTAACTTCCTTACTACTTAAAGTAGTGCCTGAAAAACTAAGTGTTTTGATTGATACCTTCCTATCATTTTTATTAGAATTAATAAAATCTGATTGAGTTCTACTTTTACCAAGCATCAATGCATCTCTAAGCGAATATAAGTCAGGATTTTCTTTCATTTTTATATATGTATATCTTTGGCCTATTCCCCACAAACCATGCTTCGGATTCCCTTCTTCATGAGGGTTATCTGAGAACGTCAAAAAATTAATATTATTATTTATTGCTTCTCGTACAGGTTTTAACCATTCTGCAAGAGTATCCTCTCCAACGTTTCCATATCGTTGTCCAACACTAGCAATTTTTCTCTTTGCATCTTCACCTGAAAGATTATCTTGCAAAATATCTAAGAATTCTTTTTGTACGACTTGAACAGATGAAATATTAGGTGCTTTAAAGACATCTTGTCGTACAGCATAACTTAAACCTGATAGACCGTTATATTCATCAATATGGGCTGGAATAACGACTAATCCATGTCTTTCAGCATAGTTTATCACCTCTAAAACAGTTTTTGGTGAATTTGCATCTGATGACGCCATCTTATCCCTTTCAATCTCCATTTTCAATATAAAATCTTCTACCTCTGTAGTTCCAGAATTACGATCAAATAAGACTAATAAATGCGTCTTACTTTCTCCACAGGTTAACTCAACACCAGGAAACAATATAATATTATTTTTTTCGGCTACTTCTTTATATTCATCGATATTAGCACCCGTATTGTGATCAGTCAAAGCAACACAATCCAGTCCTTTTTCTTTACACTTTGCAACCCATTGCTCTGCAGTGACTGATTTATCATGAAAACATTTGCTTGCCGTTGAGTGTATGTGAAGATCACACTTATACCATTTATTTCCGACCATTTACTTACTCCCTTTCATATTGGTTTATATACAAACTACTTTATATTATTTTTCATTTTAACTATGTTAATAACACTTTTTATGACAGTGATTTACTTTATACAAATATTCGTTAATTATTGTTATAGATATAAAGTATCTCAATTACTGAATTAAAAATTAAAACTGACTTCACAATTACTTTCACCACAAAAAAATTTAATTTACTACTCGATATCCATAATTGTTCTAATTCATATAACATTTCAAATCAAATTAGTTTCTTTTATTAATTTAATTGTATTAACAATCACGTTATTTGACTCTTCAATTGATACAGGCATCCACATTCCTGTTAGTGGACCATATACAACAGGATTAATATCTACTTCGTAACCTCTATACTGATATTCTGTTTTATATGGTAAATAACCATAATAACCATTAGTATATCCACCGAAAAAATTAAAATCATTTTCTAACAATTCTTTGACTTCTAGCGACATTTCATAGAATGGTTCAAAAGGAATACCTATAAATATACCCTCATTTAATTTGAAACCACTAATTTCAAATTCTAAGAACATTGGTTCATTAATTCTTTTCAGCATTTCAGATTCCCATTTTGTTGTATTTAAATTCCAGATATTAGATGCATATTTTGCTTGTTCTTTTATTTGAATAAACGTTTGAGCCTTCATAAGCTCAATATCATACTTTTTATTAAAGATTCTAAATGATTCTACGTCTTCATAAATAAGTGTTTGACTACTAAATGACTCTTCTATTTTTTTAGCAACAATACTTAAATCTTTTCGATTACCACGCCATTTAGGATTTAAATTTCCTGTACCTAGCTGTACCACAGAAACATTAGCATGTTTACTTTCTAATCTTTTTCTTATGACACTTATATAATCATTGGAAAGGACATAACTATTACTTTTCAAAATATTAGGATGTGATGACATAAATATCAATAATCCTAAATTTTCTTTACTATCTTTGCTTCTAATACTTAAATATCCGATTCTATTATCCACTGATGTATTCTTTCTTACTCCCATAGTGGCTAAACCATTTATTATTTCTCTTCGGTTATCAGAAATTTCTATTTGATCAAGGTTCCACGAAATCTCAATAGGTTCAGCATTTTTTATGCAGTCTAATGAAACTTTTAATAATTTATTTATTAACTCTTGATTATATTTAATGGTAATTTGTTTCCCATCTGCTGTTGCTGGACCAGAATGAGTATGACTGAAATTCAATATAATATTATTAAATTCAATATCATGAGCTTCAGAAATTCTATTCCTTATCTCATCGCTAAATTCTTTTAATAAGCCCACATTATCTATACATATAAACAACATCTCTTTTTTACTATCTTTAATATAATGCACAATAGCATATATTATGTAAAATTTCTAAAATAGGTTTATCACGATGATAACCAATAAAATTAATACCCAAGGGAGGGTTAATTTCTATTTTTTTCACTGATCCTATAACCATATTAATCACCTCTCACTTTCTATATAATATATCATTATTATATAGAATATTCAGTTAATTTTCTTTATTTTTTTATGAGTTATAATAATTAATAATTTAAAGTAATTCCCATTAAATTTTGAAAATCTATTTTCTGTATAAATATTACAGATAGAAATACATTCATTATATATATTGTTATACTGGTTCAGATGATTTAAACTACAACAACTTTTAAGATAAAAAATTTTCTTTCAGATACCTTTATCATCACAAAAAACACTCCTCAAAGTTGTTCGAGAAGTGTTGAAGATTTAGGTATTAATATTATTATTCAATTCGATAACTTTATTACAATACTTCTTGTTTTCTAAATCGTGGGAAATGATAAAAATAATTTTGTCTGAATATCGTTCTGTTATAAATTTAAAGATCTCATTTTCTAATGCTTTATCAATGTTACTAGTTGCTTCATCTAATATAATGCAGTCTACCTTTTCATGCAATACTCTTGATAGCATCAATCTTTGTTTTTCTCCACCTGAAAAATTAGTTCCACCTTCATAGACAGTATCATCAATGTCTTTATCTTTTAAAATACTTTTTAGAATGATGTTTTCTTTTAATGTATCCCAATTTATATTGTCATCTTTCTTACCATAGAGTATGTTGTGCTTTAATTCCATTGGAAGAATAGACATATCTTGAGAAATATAAAGAATTTTTTCTCTCAAACTATTTTTTTCAATATCACATACATTTATATTATTAATTCGAATTCCTGAACTCTCTCTAAAGTTTAGCAATGACTTCATTAACGTACTTTTTCCTGAACCAGAATGCCCTTCAAGAAAAACGATATCACCATGATAAAACTCTTCACTAAAATGATATCTAAATTCTCTTTCATTTATTGTTATTGTAGGATTATTAAATGCTATTGATTTTATAGTATCTAGTTTTAAATCACTTGTGGCTTCTTGATTATTTTGAACTTCTGTATCCAAAAATTCTTTAGAAGCAAGTAGATCTCGTAATTCAAGATTTACATTGGTAAAAGCTTGCAATGATATGAAATAAATAGGTAGTATCACACTGATAATGACTAAATCTTCTACTTTTGTTTCTCCAATTATGATTAGATATGCTAATATGAAAAACGTTAAATTTTGGACAAAAGTATTAATTAACTCTATTACTAAACTAGTACTCTGACCAAATTTATTAACCTCAGCCATCGATTTGTATATTCTTTCAATTGATGGAGAAATCAAATTTTCAATTCTATCATAGCTTTCTTGTTTCATCATATCTATATTTTTATAAACAGCGATAATTTCCTTATATCCTGTAGAAGTCTCTTTTTGCATTTGCAAACTTTTTTCTTGAAGTTTTGTATTAATCATTTTATAGCCAAAATAGTTTAATGGAATCAATAAAAGCAGTGTTATCGCTATATAAATATTGATATAAAAAACTATTATTAAGCACGTTATTAATATGATGATATTGCTTAATGTACCAATTAACGATTTTGTTACAAAAAAATATAAACTGATAACCACCTGACCAACACGATCAATAAGATATGTTGGTTCTTTTTTTAAAATTTCATCATATTTCATATCATATACTTTTTTATACAAATCAGTAGCATAGTTTTTATTGAAACTTAAGGCAAAATTTTCTCTAATAATTACCATAAATATTTGTAACATATAAGTTATAAACATGAATATAATGACTAAATAGAGTGCATTAGTATTTAACTTATAATTTGAATAGAATACTTGTGTAAGGAGTATAGGAATAGCAACTGTTAATAATGATGTGACGATAGTCATTAATACCGTTACTAAAATAAATTTCTTACTTTGTAATAATATTTTAATCATCGGCTTTCTCCTTAAAAAAATTATTAATATATTATAAAGAGAAAATGTTTTTCCTAATATGATTTACATCACATTTTAGTTATTTAAATTTCCACTTACAAAAAAACACTCCTCGAAGTTGTTCGAGAAGTGTTTTAAAGTTATACAATTTATATTACACGCTAATCCATTCATCATTTCCAGCTATTAAAATTTCTTCATCTTTATTCATACCAATAGTATAGTCTGATCCTGCACTTACACAAATGATATTTTCCCATTCAGTTGTATCACATTGCCCATTATCATTCTTCCCGGTTGCTACTACGTTTCCTGATTGAGTTAATCCTACAGAATGATAACTACCTGCTGAAAGATACACGATATTCTTCCAATCTTCTATATCACAAGTAGCATATTTATTATCTCCTGTTGCTACAACTGTTCCATCTTGTTTTAATCCTAATGAATGTAGATATCCTGCTGAAATTTGTTTTATATGGTTCCAGTCTGAAACGTTAATCTGTCCTCTTGTGTTATTGCCAGCACCAACAACTGAACCATTTATAGATAAACCTAATGTATGCCAATCTCCAGCAGAAACTTGAATGATATTATTCCAAGATGATACATTACATTGACCTTCAGTATTTCTCCCGATTGCTTGCACGCTGCCATTTTTCAATACACCTACTGTATGCATCCAACCACAATCTATATCTATTACATTTTGCCAATCATGTACGTCAATTTGTCCATGCTGATTATTCCCGCTTCCAATAACTGAACCACTGTGCATTAATCCTACTGAATGTGTATTACCAGTATTTCTTGCTTTATGTACATTCCCAGCACTAAGTAGTTTAATATTACTCCATAAATCAACATTACATTGCCCATTTTTATTATTACCTTTAGCTATTACTTTATTATCCTTCTCACGAATAAGCACATGTCTTGATCCTGCAGAAATACGTTTATACTGACCTCTCATTACATTCATAATATCTCCTTAATTTAACTTTTATTAAGAATAAACTTACTTGAAACCATTATAACTTCTATCAGTATGACAAACTCAATACAACTAGTCCATAAAATAAAAAAACACTCCTCGAAGTTGTTCGAGAAGTGTTGAAACGTATATTCTGTTGAACACAAATTGCGTATGCAATTTGCGTACCAAATTTGTAAGCGAACAAGTTCGCAACAACTTTGGGATATTAACGTTTTGAGAATTGTGGTGAACGACGAGCACCTTTAAGACCAGGTTTCTTACGTTCTTTCATACGTGGGTCACGTGTAAGTAATCCAGCGCGTTTTAATGATCCACGGTATTCTGGATCTGCTTCTAACAATGCACGTGCAATTCCGTGACGGATAGCTTGTGCTTGTCCAGTGAAACCTCCACCTTGAACGTTTACTAAAACATCGTAGTTACCTTTTGTTTCAGTTACATCAAATGGTTGGTTTAAATCTAAAATTAATGATTCAAATGGTAAGTAGTCACGTACGTCACGTTTGTTAATTGTTACGTTACCTTCACCAGGTACTAAACGTACACGTGCTACTGAATGTTTACGACGACCTGTGCCTTTATATTCAACTTGTGCCAATGTAGTATCCTCCTCTTAATTAACCACGTAACTCGTAGTTTTCAGGTTGTTGTGCAGCATGTGGATGCTCTGCACCAGCATATACGAATAATTTTTTACCTTGTTTTTCACCAAGTTTGCTCTTAGGTAACATACCTTTGATAGATGTTTCTAATAAACGAACTGGGTTTTTCTCTTTTAATTCACCAGCAGATACTGATTTTAATCCACCTGGGTGATTTGAGTGACGGTAGTAAATTTTATCTTGTTCTTTATTACCTGATAAGTAGATTTTTTCAGCGTTAATGATGATAACGTTATCTCCTGTATCAACGTGTGGTGTGTAAGTTACTTTATGTTTACCGCGTAAGATTGATGCGATTTCTGATGATAAACGACCTAACGTTTGTCCTTCAGCATCAACAACGTACCATTTGCGATCGATGTTTGCTTCATTAGCCATAAATGTTTGACGCATTATAGTGTCCTCCTAAATTTTAAAAAAGTTCTGGGTTAAGATGTATATATTAACCTGTACCAAAGCTTCATATATACATCTTATTTCCTTAGTCTGATTCCTGCTTCTATATCTTAAAACACAATAAGATTCCGGGGCTTATCGTGGTGGTGATATAAAACAATACCGTTGTCTATAATATAATTTATTTGTCTTTTTGTCAATTGGTTTTAAACATTTTCTGAAGACTTTTTATTATATATTTTGATATCATTTCCGAACTCTTTGATAAGTTCTGCTTTATCTAAGTAAATTTTTTCTAAATATAGCCCATGTGCTGGTGCTGTATGTGGTACTTTGTTTCGATCTTTTTCTTCTAGAAGCTGATGAATATCATCACCGCTTCTCTTCCCTTCACCGACGAGTATTAAATAAGCGACCATGACTCTTACCATATTATATAGAAAGCCTGATCCTGTAACGATAAATTCAAATCCGTCATCTGTTTCAACGACTTCACTTTGATAAATGGTACGTTCTTTATTTTGCACTTCAGTCTTTTGTGAACAGAAACTTGTAAAGTCATGTGTACCTATAAAATGTTGTGCAGCTTGATTCATCAAATCAATATCAACGGGTTTCTTTTGTTGTACTTTTGTGTCATGTTCAAATACATGTCTTTCTGGATCGATATAAACTTTATAACGATATTTCTTACCGACACAATCATATCTACAGTGAAAGTCTTCATCAATTTGTTCTACACTTTGTACGTGTATATCTTTAGGCAATGCTGAATTAAAAGCATATTCCCATTTATCTGGTTTAATATTTAATGGTGTATCAAAATGAAAATACTGCTCTATTGCATGCACGCCTTTATCAGTTCTGCTTGAAGGATGTATTCTTACAAATGTTTGATGCATTCTTTTTAGAATTCTCTCAAATTCATATTGCACAGTTCGTTCATGATGTTGAATTTGAAATCCCATAAACTGTCCACCGTGATATGAAATTTTCACTAACATTCTCAAAGTCTGCACCTCAATTCCTTAATAAATATAATGCTATCGCTACAACAATAATTGTTGCGAGTCCAATACTATCTCTTAGTTTCCATTTTAATTTTCGATAGGTTGTTCGTTGATTTGAAGCATTATAACCTCTAGCTTCCATAGCAACTGCTAAATCATCTGCTCGTTTAAACGCCGATATGAACATTGGTATGAGTAGTGGAATAATAGCTTTTAATCTGTTAAATATACTACCTGCTGTTACGTCAGATCCTCTTGATGTTTGTGCTTTTATGATTCTATCTAATTCATCCATTAATGTTGGGATAAATCTAAGGGATATGGACATCATCATTGCGAGTTCATGTACTGGGAACTTAACCTTTTTTAATGGTCTCAACATTGATTCTATTGCATCTGTTAAGCTTATCGGACTTGTTGTTAACGTCATGATTGTTGAAATCATCACTAAAAGTGCAAGTCTTAAAACAATAAATGCACCTTGTACAACACCATTTTGTTCAATTGTGAATAGTTTTAAATCAATAATGACTGGTCCGCCTTTAGTCACAATTAAATGCATGATGAACGTAAAAATAAACAGCAGCATAACAGGTGTTAGTCCTTTAATTAAGAACCAGAATCTTATTTGTGCTAAATACATAATGATTAACACTGTTAACACCATAAAGCCATAAGATGCCCATGAATTACAAAAGAATATTAATATCATAAATATAAATACATACAGCATTTTCATGCGTGAATCTAATCGATGGATTATTGTATTACCAGGTATGTATCGCCCGATTATTAACTTATCAGTCATGAGGCTTCACCTGCTTTTCATACATATCTTTAAACATCTCTTCACTTGTCGCGATTTGATCAAACTTCATATTATATTTAGCTTCAACTGCTTGTTGAAGTTTAATAATATTAGGTGGTTCAAGATGCGTTTGATTCAGAAGTTCTTCATTTGTAAAAATATTAACTGGCTTATCTTCTGCAACGATTTCACCAGCTTTAATGACTTTAACTTCATCCGCATATTTAAGTACGATATCCATTTGGTGTGAAATTAAGATAACCGTAATACCGAGATTTTCATGGATGTCATTGAAGAGTTCCATCATATCATGTTGCCCTTTCGGATCTAAGCCTACTGTAGGCTCGTCAAGGACAAGTATTTCAGGTTCCATAGCTAATACACCTGCAATGGCTATACGTCGTTTCTGACCGCCTGAGAGCTCAAATGGCGATTTCTTTAATAAGCTACGATCCATGTTTAACAAATCCATTAGAGATTCTGCTTTTTGAATAGCTGCTTCTTTATTCATACCGTAATTGAGCGGTCCAAAAATAATATCTTTTTCAACTGTATCTTCAAATAATTGATGTTCTGCAAATTGAAAGACGATACCTACTTTTTTACGCACTGGCGCTAATTTCTTTGATTTCGTCTTCTTCGTAATGTTTGTATCACCGATTGTTAATTGTCCCTCTGTCGGCTTTAATATAGCATTTAAGTGCTGAATTAATGTTGATTTACCAGAACCTGTTTGGCCAACAATAGCATAAAATTTAGATTCTGTGAATGTTGTAGAAACTTGATTTAAAGCTCTATATTGATATGGTGTCTTTATACTGTAGTCATAAGTGACGTGATCAAACGTTATTTTCATAATCGATTCACCAACTGTTCGAATGTTGTATATTCATAATTATGATTGAGCAAGTAGTTCATTCTCATAGCAAAAGGTAAGTCTAAGCCAATTTCAGTTAAATAGGCACCTTGCTTAAATATTTCTTCAGGTATGTCTTGTTTATAAACTTCACCTTTATTCATCACAATAATCTCATCAGCATTAACAGCTTCTTCTAAATCATGTGTAATGGAGATAACTGTTAAGTGGTGTTCACTTTGAATAGATTTAATTAAGTTCATAATACTCTCTTTACCTTCAGGATCAAGCATAGCTGTCGCTTCATCTAAAATCATAATGTCTGGTGACATCGCTAATATACCTGCAATCGCGACACGTTGTTTCTGTCCACCTGAAAGATGACTTGGTTCGAATGTTTTCATGTCTGACATGCCAACTTCTGTTAATACCTCATCAACTATTTCATGCATAACGTGATAGTCTATACTTTGATTTTCCATACCGAATGCTACATCATACTCTACAGTTGAACCAATAAATTGATTATCAGGATTTTGAAATACAATACCTACATGTCTTCTCACTTCATCAATTGTATCGTTCGACAGTAAGATGCCATCAACAATGATTTCACCTTCATAATTTTGATTAATACCCATCATTAATTTAGCAATTGTAGACTTTCCAGAACCGTTATGTCCGACAATGGATGTCCACTTGCCTTTTTGTATATTAAACGAAACATCGCGAAGTGCAGCTGGCTCATTTTCATCATATTTAAATGTAACGTTCGAGAACCTAATCAAATTTTCCTGCACCATAACATTCATCCTTCAACAAGTTAATTACTATATATTTTACAGTATACATACGAAATTGTAAGCATTAATTACTTTAAACATATTACCTATTATAAAATAAAATGCAATAAAAAAAATCCGTATAAACGGATTTAAAATAAAAAAGCGCGCACTCCACCATAGACGAGTTCACGCAATAAGTCATTCAAATGTGGTGGAGTACTCTGAGCTAGACAATATCTATGTGTGGTAAACATTATCATTGCACTCATTTGCTTTGTGTGTGTGAAATAAATTGTATTTATATAGAAATGATTGAAGTGACTTTCGTCACTCCAATAAAGAATAGATTATACTAATTCAATAATTACTGATTCAGCACCGTCACCGCGACGTGGACCAACTTTCATGATACGAGTATATCCACCTTGACGCTCTTCATAGCGTGGCGCAACATCATTGAATAATTTTTGTAATGCAGTAATTGTTTTGTCATCTTCTAAGATTTTAACGTCACGAATCGTTTGAGCAGCTCTACGACGTGAAGCTAGATCACCTTTTTTACCTAAAGTAATTAAGTTATCAACAACTTTACGAAGTTCTTTAGCACGAGCTTCTGTAGTCTCGATACGTTCAGAAACGATAAGTTGAGTAGCTAAGTCACGTAACATTGCTTTACGTTGATCAGAAGTACGACCTAATTTTCTGTAACCCATGAATTAACCTCCTTTATTAGTCTTCTTTTCTTAAACCAAGACCAAGATCTTCTAATTTATATTTAACTTCTTCAAGAGACTTACGACCTAAGTTTCGAACTTTCATCATATCTGCCTCAGATTTGTCTGCTAATTCTTGTACAGAATTAATTCCTGCACGTTTTAGACAGTTATAAGAACGTACTGATAAGTCTAATTCTTCGATAGACATTTCAAGTACTTTTTCTTTTTGATCTTCTTCTTTTTCAATCATGATTTCAGCATTTTGTGCTTCATCTGTTAAATTAACAAAAATGTTTAAGTGTTCAGTCATGATTTTAGCACCTAAAGAAACAGCTTCTTGAGGAGATAATGAACCATCTGTCCACACATCGATTGTTAATTTATCATAATCACTACTTTGCCCTACACGTGTATTTTCAACTGTATAGTTCACACGATTTACTGGAGAATAAAGTGAGTCGATTGGAATGACACCAATTGGCAAATCACTTGTGTTATTTTGTTCAGCTAAAGCATATCCGCGACCTTTATTAGCAATTAAGCGCATCTTAAGGTGTCCACCTTTAGAAACTGTTGCAATTTTTAAATCTGGGTTTAAAATTTCAACATCACTGTCATGCATGATATCTTTCGCAGTAACTTCACCTTCATCTTTAATATCGATTTCAAGTGTTTTGTCTTCTTCAGAGTAGATTTTTATAGCTAATTTCTTGATGTTCATAATGATAGTAGTAACATCCTCAACTACATTTTCAACTGCTGAGAATTCGTGAAGTACACCTTCAATTTCGATATTTTTAACTGCCGCACCTGGTAATGAAGATAATAGGATACGACGTAAGGAGTTGCCTAGTGTTGTACCATAACCACGTTCTAGCGGTTCAACAACGAACTTACCGAATGTAGAATCATCACTAACTTCTATTGTTTCAATTCTAGGTTTTTCGATTTCAATCATTTAAATATATCCTCCTTATAAACGTCGATTAAACTTTATTAATTTCTATCCAGTGACTCTTGAACATTAGAACTAACAAAAATTATACACGACGACGTTTTGGTGGACGACATCCGTTATGTGGAACTGGTGTTACGTCTTTGATTGCTGTGATTTCTAATCCAGCTGATTGTAACGCACGGATCGCTGATTCACGACCTGGTCCAGGACCTTTAACTGTTACTTCTACAGTTTTCAAACCGTGTTCCATAGCAGCTTTTGAAGCTGTTTCTGAAGCCATTTGAGCTGCAAAAGGTGTTGATTTTTTAGAACCTTTAAATCCTAACGCACCTGCTGAAGACCATGATAATGCATTACCGAAATCATCAGTGATCGTTACGATTGTATTGTTGAATGTTGAACGGATGTGAGCTACACCACTTTCAATATTCTTTTTAACTCTACGTTTACGAGAAACTTGTTTACGTGCCATTTATATGTGCCTCCTTTACTTATTATTTTTTCTTGTTCGCTACTGTTTTAACTGGTCCTTTACGCGTACGCGCATTGTTCTTAGTGTTTTGACCACGAACTGGTAAACCACGACGGTGGCGAATTCCACGGTATGAAGCGATTTCCATTAAACGTTTAATGTTTAAGTTTTTCTCACGACGAAGGTCACCTTCAACTTTGTAACCATCTACAACTTCACGGATACGACCTAATTCGTCATCAGTTAAATCACGAACACGTGTGTCTTCAGATACGTTTGCTTCTTTAAGAATTTTTTGTGCTGTTGTTTTTCCGATACCATATACGTAAGTTAACGAGATTACTACGCGTTTCTCACGTGGTACGTCAATACCTGCAATACGAGCCATTTATTTACACCTCTCTTTTATTAGCCTTGTTTTTGTTTGTGTTTTGGATTTTCACAAATCACCATTACTTTACCTTTACGACGAATAACTTTACATTTTTCGCAAATTGGTTTTACTGATGGTCTTACTTTCATCTTTGTATACCTCCTTGTATTTGGAGTGACGATTATTTATAACGATAAGTGATTCTTCCGCGTGTTAGGTCATACGGAGACATTTCAACTGTTACTTTGTCGCCAGGTAGAATTCTAATATAGTTCATACGGATTTTACCACTAACGTGTGCTAAAATTTCATGTCCATTTTCTAATTCTACTTTAAACATAGCGTTTGGTAAAGTATCTAATACTGTACCTTCTAATTCGATTACATCTTGTTTAGCCATGATCATTTCCCCCTTTTTCTATTCATTCTAGTGAAATACAAAAGTATTTCATGTTTTAAAACCTGGTCCAAAATTAGAGACATACTTTAGGTGATTAAATCACATAGAATAAGCACAGGTTTATAAAATTGGGATGATTTAATACTTAAGATTTGCATTCGACAACACTTCAAATACTTATCGCTTCTTGTAATCACTCCGATTGTATTTCAAAAACCTAAATACTATCTTGATTCTTAAAATTGAACGCATTCACGCGTTCAAGAATCACCTAAAGTTAGGCGAATTCGGGGTGAAAGCGTCATTACTATAATGATTCAAGAATTTGAATAACATCTTCAGTAACATTATCAATTTGTCTAGAACCATCGATGTTTTTAAGGACACCTTGATTTTCATAGAAATCTAAAAGTGGTTTAGTTTGTTTAACATTGACACTTAAACGATTTGCTACTGTTTCAGGGTTATCGTCTTCACGTTGATATAATTTACCACCGTCAAGATCACAAACACCTTCAACTTTTGGTGGATTAAATACTAAATGATAAGTTGTTCCACATACTTCACAAATTCTTCTACCAGTTAAACGATTCATAAGTTCTTCTTCTGCAACTTCGATGTTGATAACAGCATCTACTTTACGATCTAAGTCACTTAAAATTTCATTTAATGCATCAGCTTGTTCAACTGTACGAGGAAAACCATCTAGTAAAAATCCTTTTTTCGCATCTTCTTCAGCTAGTCTTTCTCTAACGATACCTATAGTCACTTCATCTGGTACAAGTTCCCCGCGATCCATATAAGATTTAGCCTCTTTACCGAGGTCAGTCTCTTCTTTGATCGCTTTACGGAACATATCACCAGTTGAGATATGAGGAATAGGGTATTTCTTAACAATTTCACTCGCTTGAGTACCTTTACCTGCTCCAGGTAAACCCATTAAAATGATGTTCATAAAAACCCTCCTACTTGCTTATCGTCTTCTAAAGCCTCTATATTCACGTTGATTGAGTTGAGCTTCTAAAGTTTTCATTGTTTCAATTGCAACACCGATAACGATTAGTAAGCTAGTACCACCAACTTGTATTGCTTGAGGTAAATTCATTAACTTAATTGCTAAAATCGGAATAATAGCAATAAATGCTAAGAAAATTGATCCCACAAACGTTAAACGATAAAGCACTTTAGTGATGTATTTTTTAGTTTGATCTCCAGGTCTAATACCTGGTACATAACTACCTTGTTTTTGTAAGTTTTCAGCCATCTTATCAGGATTAACCTGAACAAATGCATAAAAGTATGCGAAAGCTATAATTAAAATAACATATACAATCATACCAATATTATGTGATGGATCAGCATAATTTGTAATTGTTTGCGCCCATTCTTGATCCGGGAAGAACAATGTTAATGTCTTCGGAAGCATGAAGAATGCCATCGCAAAGATTACAGGAATTACACCTGCTGAGTTAACTTTTAAAGGTAAGTATGTTGCGTTTGCAGATAATGAACCACCTGCACCTTGAGTTTGGCGTTTAGCATATTGAATAGGAATTTTACGAATTGCTTGTAGTACATAAACTGCACCAACAGTTAGTAAAATCATACCTACGAATAAACCAATCGCTTTTAACCAAGCCATAGTTGTATCATCTGCACCAACAAAACTTTGTTGGTAGAACTGAATTAATGAGTTTGGCATTGAAGATAAAATACCAGCGAAGATAATAATAGAAATACCATTACCTACACCAAATTGTGTTATCTGTTCACCTAACCACATTAAGAAAGCTGTTCCTGCAGTTAAAACAAGTGCTATTAACACATAATTTAACACTGAAGTATTTTGAATTAAATTACCACCAAGCATATTATTAAATGAATACGACATACCTAAGCCTTGAATAAAGGCTAATACAATTGTGAAGTAACGTGTAAATTGATTAATCTTTTTACGACCAACTTCACCTTGTTTAGACCATTCTGTAAACTTAGGTACAACATCCATTTGTAATAATTGCATTACGATTGAAGCAGTAATGTAAGGCATAATACCCATCGCTAAAATTGAGAAGTTCTGCAAGGCACCTCCACCGAATGTGTTAAACAAATCGGTAATACCTTGCGAACCTTTATTTTGATTAAAAGCATCTGGATTAACACCAGGAGCTGGAATGTAAGTTCCAACTTTAAATATAACGAGCATTGCTAGTGTGAATAATATCTTGTTACGAATATCTTTAGTCTTCAAAAAACTAATGATCGTTTCAAACATTAGATCACCTCATGCGTTCCGCCCTTACCTTCGATTGCTTCAATAGCTGAAGCTGAGAATTTATGAGCTTTTATTGTTAATTTCTTTTCTAATGAACCGTTTCCTAAAACTTTAACGCCAGATTTTTCAGATTTAACAACACCTGATTCTACTAATAACGCTGGTGTAACTTCAGTTCCTTCTTCGAAACGATTTAATTGATCAAGATTAACAATTGCATATTCTTTACGGTTGATGTTAGTGAATCCACGTTTTGGTAAACGACGGAATAATGGTAATTGACCACCTTCGAAACCTAAACGAACACCGCCACCTGAACGTGCTTTTTGACCTTTAGTACCACGACCACTTGTTTTACCGTTACCTGTAGCCATACCACGACCTACACGGTTACGTTCTTTACGAGCACCTTTAACTGGTTTCAACTCATGTAATTTCATTTTGGCACCTCCTTAATACTTTAGATGAATTTATTTTTCAGTAACTTTTACTAAGTGACTTACTTTGTTGATTTGCCCACGAATCGCAGGATTATCTTCAACTACTACAGTTGAGTTTGTTTTTTTAAGTCCTAGCGCTTGAACTGTCTTACGTTGAGTTTCAGGACGACCAATAACGCTACGAGTGAGGGTAATTTCTAATTTAGCCATAGTGTTTGTTCCCTCCTTAATTTAATAATTCTTCTACTGATTTACCGCGTAGACTAGCTACTTCTTCGGCATTTTTAAGTTCTTTAAGTCCTTCAATTGTAGCACGAACCATGTTGATTGGCGTGTTAGAACCTAATGATTTACTTAAGATATCAGTGATACCAGCTAGTTCTAATACGGCACGAACTGGTCCACCTGCAATAACACCTGTACCAGGTGCTGCTGGTTTAATTAAAACACGACCTGCACCAAAACGTCCAATAACTTGGTGAGGAGTTGTTCCTTCAACACGTGGAACTGTTACTAATTCTTTCTTAGCATCTTCTACTGCTTTTTTAATAGCTTCAGGTACCTCTTGAGCTTTACCAGTACCGAAACCTACGCGACCATTTTTATCTCCAACAACTACTAAAGCTGTAAAACGGAAACGACGACCACCTTTAACTACTTTAGCTACACGGTTAATCGTAACTACGCGCTCTTCAAATTCTTTAACTTCTTGTTCTTTACGACGCATGAGTGTCCCTCCTTTAAATTAAAATTGAAGTCCGTTTTCACGAGCTGCATCAGCTAATGCTTTGATACGTCCGTGGTATAAATATCCTCCACGATCAAATACTACAGCGTCAACGCCTTTTTCAGCGGCACGTTTTGCAACGATTTCGCCTACTTTAGCAGCTGCTTCTACATTACCTGATTGCTCTAAATTAAATTCTTTATCTACAGTTGATGCTTGAGCGATTGTTACACCGTTTAAGTCATCAATTACTTGAGCATAAATATGTTTGTTTGAACGATATACGTTTAAACGTGGCTTTTCGCTTGTACCAGCTAATTTAGCACGTACACGAGCATGTCTTTTCAAACGAACTTTATTTTTGTCGATTTTAGCGATCATGTTAGTGCTCCTTTCTTATCTTAATGATTACTTACCAGTTTTACCTTCTTTACGACGAACATATTCGCCTTCGTAACGAATACCTTTACCTTTATAAGGTTCTGGTGGACGGATTGAACGGATATAAGATGCAATTGCACCAACACGTTCTTTAGAAATACCTTCTACTTTAACTTTAGTGTTTTTCTCTACTGATAATGTGATTCCATCTTCAGCAACGATTT
Organism: Mammaliicoccus sp. Q-M61; assembly: GCF_022386055.1. NCBI lineage: Bacteria > Bacillati > Bacillota > Bacilli > Caryophanales > Staphylococcaceae > Mammaliicoccus > Mammaliicoccus sp. Q-M61. The sequence continues at coordinate 174,189 of NZ_JAJNJL010000003.1, read as the reverse complement.
CTACAGGGTGAGAATAACCAACGTTTAAGATGATATTTTTACCTTGCATTTGGGCACGGTAACCAACACCAATAAGTTCTAAGTTTTTCTCGAAACCTTTAGATACACCTTCAATCATGTTAGCGATTAACGCACGAGTTGTACCATGGATTGTTTTATGTTCTTTAGAGTCAGATGGACGTACAACTTCTAAGCTGTTGTCCTCTTGTTTATATGTCATTTCTTCATTAAAAGTACTAGTTAATTCACCTTTAGATCCTTTAACTGTTACTGTGTTACCTTCGATAGTAACTGTAACGTCTGAAGGGATCTCAATAATTTTCTTACCAACACGGCTCATTATGTGGGCACCTCCTTATAATTTTATAATTACCAGATATAAGCTAATACTTCTCCACCGATTCCACGTTGTCTAGCATCTTTATCAGTTAAAACACCTTCAGATGTAGAAACAAGTGCAATACCTAAACCGTTAAGAACTTTTGGAAGTTCGTCAGCTTTAGCATATACACGTAAACCTGGTTTAGAAATACGTTTTAATCCTGTGATAACGCGCTCGTTGTTTTGACCATATTTAAGGAACATACGGATAACACCTTGCTTATCATCTTCGATATATTCTACGCTTTTTACGAATCCTTCTTTTTTAAGGATTTCTGCGATTTCTTTTTTAATGTTTGATGCAGGTAACTCTAATTTTTCGTGACGTACCATGTTTGCGTTACGCACGCGAGTTAACATATCTGCAATTGGATCTGACATTGTCATTTGTGTTTCCTCCTTTCATTCTTTTGAGTTTACCAGCTAGCTTTACGTACGCCAGGGATTTGGCCTTTGTATGCTAGTTCACGGAAACAAATACGGCAAAGTTTGAATTTACGATATACTGAGTGTGGACGTCCACAACGTTCACAACGAGTGTATTCACGAACTCCGAATTTTTGTTTACGTTGTTGTTTAGCGATCATTGATTTTTTAGCCACTTAATTAGCCTCCTTTATAATTAGAGATTACTTTTGAAATGGCATACCGAATTGTGTTAACAATTCACGAGCTTCCTCGTCAGTGTTAGCAGTTGTAACGATAACGATATCCATTCCTCGTACTTTACTTACTTTATCATAGTCGATTTCAGGGAAAATTAATTGTTCCTTAACACCTAAAGTGTAATTTCCACGACCGTCGAATGCTTTTTTAGAGATACCACGGAAGTCACGTACACGTGGTAATGAAACTGAGATTAATTTATCAAAGAATTCATACATTCTTTCTCCACGTAATGTAACTTTTGCACCGATTGGCATACCTTCACGAAGACGGAAAGTCGCAATAGATTTTTTAGCTTTAGTTACTAATGGTTTTTGACCAGTGATTGCTTGAAGTTCTTCAACTGCAGAGTCTAAAACTTTAGAGTTTTGAACTGCATCACCGATACCCATGTTTACAACTATTTTTTCGATTTTTGGTACTTCCATAACTGAACTATAGTTAAATTTCTTAACTAACTCAGCAGAAATTTCATTATTAAACTTTTCTTTTAAACGTGTCAAAGTGGATCCTCCTTTCACTTAATAATTATTCGTTTGATGATTTGATTTCTTCGCCAGATTTTTTAGCGATACGAACTTTTTTACCATCTACTACTTTGTATCCAACGCGAGTTGGTTCATTTGTCTTAGGATCAAGTAATTGAACGTTTGATACGTGGATAGTACCTTCTGTTTCTAAGATACCACCTTCTGGATTGAACTGAGTTGGTTTTTGGTGTTTTTTAATGATGTTAACACCTTCTACAACTACGCGTTCTTTCTTAGGTAATGCTTCTAAAACTTTACCAGTTTTACCTTTATCTTTACCTGAGATAACGATTACGTTGTCACCTTTACGTACGTGCATGTGTAGGCACCTCCTTAGGAATTTTGTTTTTTATCATTATAGATTAAAGTACCTCTGGCGCTAGAGAAACGATCTTCATGAAGTTACCTTCACGTAATTCACGCGCTACAGGACCGAATATACGTGTACCACGTGGACCTTTGTCATCACGGATGATTACACATGCATTTTCGTCAAATTTGATGTAAGAGCCATCTTCACGACGTACACCTGATTTAGTACGTACAACAACAGCTTTAACAACTTCACCTTTTTTAACAACGCCACCTGGTGTAGCATTTTTAACAGTAACGACGATTACATCACCAATGTTAGCTGTCTTACGACCAGATCCGCCTAAAACTTTAATTGTTAATACTTCACGAGCACCAGAGTTGTCTGCTACTTTTAAACGTGTTTCTTGTTGGATCATCTTTGTTTGACCTCCCTTATCTTTATACTTCTATTAAATAATTACTGATTCTTCAACGATTTCAACTAGACGGAAACGTTTAGTTGATGATAAAGGACGTGTTTCTGCAATCTTAACGATATCGCCCATTTTTGCTGAATTGTTTTCATCATGCGTTTTATATTTTTTTGAATATTTTACGCGTTTACCATATAATTTATGAGTTTTGTATGTTTCAACAACTACTGTAATAGTTTTATCCATTTTATCTGAAACTACTTTACCAACGTAAACTTTGCGGTCATTTCTTTCACTCACAGTAATGAACCTCCTCTACTTGATTATTTATTATCTGCTGCTTTCTCTTCTTCGATTTCTCTTTCGCGAACGATTGTTTTTAGACGTGCAATCGTCTTTTTAACTTTTCGAATGTTAGCAGTCTCTTCAAGTTGACCAGTTGCTAACTGAAAGCGTAAGTTGAATAATTGCTCTTTAGCTTCTTTGATTTCTTTTTCAATTTCAGTAGTGGTTAAATTTCTGATATCCTTAGCTTTCATTTGTGTCACCACCCAATTCTTCACGTTTTACAAACTTAGATTTAACTGGAAGTTTGTGTGCTGCAAGACGTAATGCTTCACGTGCAACTTCTTCTTGAACACCTGCAACTTCGAACAAGATACGTCCTGGTTTAACTACTGCTACCCATCCTTCAACTGCACCTTTACCTGAACCCATACGTACTTCTAAAGGTTTTTTAGTATATGGTGTATGTGGGAATATTTTGATCCATACTTTTCCGCCACGTTTCATGTAACGTGTCATTGCGATACGAGCTGATTCGATTTGACGAGAAGTAATCCAAGCTGCTGTTTGAGCTTGTAAACCGTACTCACCAAATGTTACTTCATTTCCGCCTTTTGAACGACCAGTTGTTTTTGGACGATGTTGACGACGGAATTTAACACGCTTTGGTAATAACATTATTATTTTCCTCCTTCACTAGACTTCTTTGTAGGAAGAACTTCTCCACGGTAGATCCATACTTTAACACCTAATTTACCGTAAGTAGTGTCGGCTTCTTCATGTGCGAAATCAATGTCTGCACGTAATGTATGAAGTGGAACAGTTCCTTCTGAATATTGTTCTGCACGAGCGATATCTGCGCCACCTAAACGACCAGATACTTGAGTTTTGATACCTTTAGCTCCCAATTTCATAGCACGTTGGATAGCTTGTTTTTGAGCACGACGGAAAGATACACGGTTTTCTAATTGACGAGCAATGTTATTTGCTACCAATGTTGCATCTAAATCAACTTTTTTGATTTCGATAACGTTGATGTGTACTTTTTTGTTAGTCAATGCGTTTAATTTGTTACGTAATTTTTCAATTTCTGAACCGCCTTTACCAATAACCATACCTGGTTTACCAGTGTGGATAGCGATATTGATACGGTTTGCTGCACGTTCAATTTCAACACTTGAAACTGAAGCTTCTTTTAATGCTTCTGCGATATATTTACGAACTTTTAAGTCTTCATGTAAAAGTGTTGCGAAGTCTTTACCTGCATACCACTTTGCTTCCCAGTCACGAATTACACCGACACGAAGTCCGATTGGATTAATTTTTTGACCCACTATATTCCCTCCTTAATGATTTAGTTAATTATGCTTCTTTAACTTCTTTAGCTTCTTTTTCGCCAACTACGATTGTAATGTGGCTAGTACGTTTGTTAATCGCACTTGCACGACCTTGTGCACGTGGACGGAAACGTTTCAATGTAGGTCCTTCATTAGCGTAAGCTTCTTTTACTACTAATGTGTCAGGATTTAAATCATAGTTATGTTCTGCATTTGCTAATGCTGACATTAATAATTTTTCAACAACAGGTGATGTTGCTTTGTTTGTTAATTTTAAGATGGCAATTGCTTCTGCCACTTCTTTACCTCTAATAAGATCTAAAACTAATCTCACTTTACGAGGTGCGATTCTTATTGTTCTAGCAACCGCTTTTGCTTCCATTGTGACTTCCTCCTCTTTTTAGAAATTAGCGTTTAGTCTTTTTGTCGTCTGCAGCATGACCTTTATAAGTACGTGTAGGTGCAAACTCTCCTAATTTATGTCCAACCATATCTTCAGTAATGAAAACTGGCACATGTTTACGACCATCATATACTGCTATTGTATGTCCGATGAAGTTAGGAAATACTGTTGAACGACGAGACCATGTTTTAATAACTGATTTTTTTTCACCTTCGTTTTGAGCTTCAACTTTTTTCATTAAATGATCATCAACGAAAGGTCCTTTTTTAAGACTACGAGCCATTATGGCGCCTCCCTTCTTATTTAATGCGCGCGGCATCTAAGCCGCACACGTAAATAAGGTATTATTATTTTTTCTTACGACCACGAACGATAAATTTAGATGAACGTTGGTTTTGTTTACGAGTTTTCTTACCAAGTGTTGGTTTGCCCCATGGAGACATTGGTGATTTAAGACCGATTGGTGTACGACCTTCACCACCACCGTGAGGGTGATCGTTAGGGTTCATTACAGAACCACGAACTGTAGGACGTTTACCCATCCATCTAGAACGACCAGCTTTACCAATTGTGATTAATTCGTGTTGTTCGTTACCAACTTGACCGATTGTTGCACGACAAGTAGATAAGATCATACGAACTTCACCTGATTTAAGACGAACTAGTACGTATTTACCTTCTTTACCAAGTACTTGTGCACTTGTACCAGCTGAACGGACTAATTGTCCACCTTTACCTGGTTTTAATTCGATATTGTGAATTGTAGTACCAACTGGGATATCAGTTAATGCTAATGCATTACCTACTTTGATATCTGCATCTGGACCATTGAATACTTCTTGTCCTACTTTTAATCCTTTAGGAGCAATGATATATCTTTTTTCACCATCTGCGTATACTAATAATGCGATATTAGCTGAACGGTTTGGATCATACTCGATAGTTGCTACTTTAGCAGGAATTCCATCTTTGTTACGTTTGAAATCAATTACACGGTATTGACGTTTATGACCGCCACCTCTGTGACGAACTGTCAATTTACCTTGGTTGTTACGTCCCGCTTTTCTCGGAAGCGGTTGTAATAAAGACTTTTCAGGAGTCGTTGATGTAATTTCAGCGAAATCTGAAGATGTCATATTACGACGACCATTTGTAATTGGCTTATACTTTTTAAGAGCCATTGTCGTTTTACCTCCTTAATGGTAATTGTTTTTAGTTAAATAGGTCTATTGAAGAACCTTCTTTTAGAGTTACGATTGCTTTACGACGTTTGTTAGTGAAACCATTGTAACGACCAACACGTTTAGCTTTTGCTTTAACGTTCATGATATTTACTGTATCAACTTTCACGTCGAAAATTTCTTCGATTGCGATTTTTACTTGTGTTTTGTTTGCACGTGTATCTACATCAAATGTGTATTTATCTAAAGCCATATCTGATGAAGATTTTTCTGTGATTACGGGGCGCTTAATAACATCTCTTGCTTCCATTATGCGAGCACCTCCTCTACTTTATCCACTGCTGCTTTAGTTATTACGACTTTACTAGAATCTAAGATATCTAATACGTTTAAGCTTTGAGCGTCGATAACTTTAACACCTGGAATGTTACGAGCTGATAATTCAACGTTGCTGTCTACAGTATCAACGATGAATAAAACTTTCTTAGAAAGTTCTAAGTTGCTCATTACATTTTTGAATTCTTTTGTTTTAGGTGCATCAAAGTTGAATGCTTCTAAAACTGTTAATTCGTTACCACTTACTTTTGAAGATAATGCAGAACGTAATGCTAAACGACGCATTTTCTTAGGCATTTTGTAAGAATAACTTCTTGGTGTAGGACCGAATACGATACCACCACCACGCCATTGTGGCGCACGGATTGTACCTTGACGAGCACGACCTGTACCTTTTTGTTTCCAAGGTTTACGTCCACCACCACGAACTGCTGAACGATTTTTAACTGCGTGAGTACCTTGGCGTAATGAAGCACGTTGTAAGTTGACTGCTTCGAATAATACGTGTTGGTTTGGTTCGATACCAAATACACTATCATTTAATTCGATAGAACCTGATTTTGATCCATCTACTTTTAATACATCAATATTAGCCATAATGTTGTTTCCTCCTTTCACCTAAATAATTATTTATTACCTTTTTTAATTGAAGTTGTAAGTTTTACTAAACCTTTTTTAGGACCCGGCACATTACCTTTAACTAAAATTACGTTATTTTCTGCATCAACTTTAACTACTTCTAAGTTTTGCATAGTAACTGTGTTTCCGCCCATACGGCCTGGTAATTCTTTACCTTTAAATACTTTAGAAGCATCTGAAGCCATACCCATTGAACCAGAGCCTCTGTGGTAACGAGAACCATGACTCATTGGTCCACGAGAGAAACCGTGGCGTTTAATAGAGCCTTGGAAACCTTTACCTTTTGAAACGCCTGTTGCATCAATAATGTCTCCTGCTTGGAAAGTATCTACAGTGACTTCTTGACCTACCTCGTATGCTGAAACATCAATGTTTCTGAATTCACGAGTGAAGCGCTTAGGTGCTGTACCTGCTTTTTTAGCATGGCCTTCAGCAGCTTTAGTAGCATATTTGTTAGATTTACGATCTTTTTTATATGCTTGTTTGTCTTCAAAACCGATTTGAACAGCGTTGTAGCCGTCTACTTCTTCAGTTTTAGTTTGTAATACTACGTTTTGACTAGCTTCTACTACAGTAACTGGTATTAATTCACCGTTTTCTGCGAATACTTGAGTCATTCCAATTTTTCTTCCTAAGATTCCTTTGGTCATCGAAAGTCGCACCTCCTGTTATTTTAATGAATTATAATTTGATTTCGATGTCTACACCTGATGGTAAGTTTAAGCCCATAAGAGCATCAACTGTTTTTGGTGTAGGGTTAAGAATGTCGATTAAACGTTTATGCGTACGTTGTTCGAATTGTTCACGTGAGTCTTTGTACTTATGAACGGCACGGATTACAGTATAAACTGATTTCTCAGTTGGTAATGGAATCGGACCAGACACTTGAGCTCCTGAACGTTTAGCTGTTTCAACAATTTTCTCTGCTGATTGATCGATCATGCGGTGATCATACGCTTTTAAACGGATACGAATTTTTTGTTTTGCCATAATTTTCCCTCCTTGTTCGTCTACTTTATAGTGATAGACTTCTCCACGAAAACTCTCTCACACACCGCCATGGCAAAGCGGCCGGGTGTGTCAGTAACCTCTCGCTTCATCGCTTCTTAAAGTCCAACATTAGATATGATACATGATTTATTTCTATTAATCAATAGATAACCATATATTTTTTCTAATTTCATCTAACACATACCCAAGTATTATAACGGATTATGCGTTCTTTTTCAATAGGTAAAATTTAAATAGATAATTTGTAATCAAAATGTTATAATATAACAAGCAATTTTAACTAGGTGGTGAAATCATGAAAAGAGGAATTAAATCAGTGTTGCTAGTTCTTTCTATTATATTAGTTGTATCTGAGTTATTATTAGCCATTCCATCTTTAGGTGGAGGAATTGTTCTATCAACTGGTTATAATGCTTTGGTACTTAATGGAACGTTATACTTTATTACGACACTTATCCTATTAATAGATAACCAGAATTCTGTTAAAGTAATATTTGTCATTCCATTAATCGGACTAATCGCTAGCTTTGTTGCAATCATTCCTATTATTGGCTGGTTATTACATATCGTAATGGTCGTTTTAATGATCATCTTCTTATTTACGATTATAATTGCCCCAGTATATATCCCATCTAAATATTACAAGACTACTTATAAAAGTTAATATATAAATAGAAAGCCACGAGACTTCATTAAATGAAATCTCGTGGCTTTTTTTATTATGCATGTACAAATACAAAGTAAGCGACAAAGACGAAGAATAAACCGTACATAATTGGGTGAATTTCTTTATGTCTTTTTGCTACGATCATTGTGATTGGATAGAAGATAAATCCACACGCAATACCTGTTGCAATTGAATATGTTAAAGGCATCATAATCATTGTTAAGAAAGCTGGTACTGCTATCTCAAATTTTTGCCAATCAATTTTACCTAAGTTACTAACCATCAATACACCTACTATAACAAGCGCTGGTGCTGTAACCGCACTTGTAACAACTGCCATTAATGGAGAGAATAATAATGCTGCTAAGAAACAAATACCTGTTACAACACTTGCGAACCCTGTACGTGCACCAACTGCAACACCTGCACTAGATTCTATATAACTTGTTGTAGTTGAAGTACCAAATATTGCACCTACAATTGTTGCTAATGAATCAGAGAATAATGCTTTACCTGCTCTAGGTAATTTATTATCTTTCATTAAACCAGCTTGGTTTGCAACCGCAACTAACGTTCCTGCAGTATCAAAGAAATCTATAAATAAGAAAGTTAAAACGACAATTAAGAATTGTACATTAAATATAGTAGATAAATCACCAAACGCTTCGAATGCTGCACCAAATGTTGGTGATACACTTGGTACCTTCCCTACTATACTATCTGGCATTGCAATTAAACCTGTAATTAATCCCGCAATAGCTGTTAAGACCATTCCGATGAAAATTGCTCCTGGTAATTTTTTAGCCATTAATATAATAGTAATGATAATACCAAATACTGCTAATAGTACTTCTGGGTTATGCATTGTTCCAAGAGTAACTAAAGTTGAATCTTCTTTTTTAACAATACCTGCTCCTTGTAGACCTACAAAGGTAATAAACAAACCTATACCGGCAGATACAGCCATCTTTAATTCAAATGGTATTGCATTGATAATAACCTCTCGTAAACCACTCATCGTTAATATCGCAAATATAACACCTGAGAATAGTACGCCCGTTAAACCAGTTTGCCATGGAATACCCATTGTAAGCACAACTGTAAACGCGAAAAATGCATTTAATCCCATACCTGGTGCTAAAGCTATCGGGTATTTCGCTATGATACCCATAAATAAACAACCAACTAATGCTGCTAACGCTGTAGCAACAAACACAGAACCTTGGTCCATTCTCATTGAATCAGGTACATTTTCAACACTTGCCAAACTTAACATTGATGGGTTAACGGCTAATATGTATGCCATAGATAAGAATGTCGTTAAACCACCAAGAATTTCTCTTTTATAATTTGTTCCCAATTCATCAAACTTAAAGTAACGTTTCATCATAAGACTCCTTTATTAATTTCAACACTGTACATTGTATTACTGGGAACATCAAAAATCAATACTTTTTACGAACATTTATATAATTAATTTTATTTATGTTCGTGTTATAGTTCGGTTTTCACACATTATAACCCCTGACAATACGCTTCTAGCCAACTCAATTGCTACTAATAGATTAAAAAAACTGAGACATCACACGATGCCCCAGTCTCTTTTCATATTAAATTAGAACTTCAATCCTTTTAAAGCGTCTTTAAACGGATTGTTTTCTACTTCTTCAGTTTGCATATATTTCTTCATTTCTTTTTTACCTATTTTGCCTGATTTTCTGTTTTTAAGTCTTTCGTCCATATGCTCTTGTGTTTCTGTATGACCACATACACATCTATATGTCGCTTTTTTACCTGTTCCATACAGTGTTAGTTTCTTCTTACAGTTTGGACATCTGGCATTCGTTTTTCTTTGTTGATTCTTCTTAGTCTTACATGTTGGATCTTGACAGACGAGCATTTGACCATTTTTCGTTTTAACTTTAAGCATAAATTTACCACAAGTCGGACACTCAGTCGTTGTGATATTATCATGCTTGAATTTATCATCACTTTCTTTAATATCCGCAATGATTTCTCTCGTGAAGTTTCTCATTTCATTCATGAATTTATTTTTAGAATAATTTCCTTTTTCGATTTGCGTTAACTTCATTTCCCAATCTGCCGTTAATTCTGGTGATGTTAGTTGTTCAGGCGCTAAGTTTAATAATTGTTTTCCTTTAGGCGTTATCTTAATTTTACCTTGCACCGCTTCTATTACATTAGAACTATATAACTTCTCGATGATATCCGCTCTTGTCGCAACTGTTCCGATACCACCTGTTTCATTTAAAGTTTGAGCCATTTTCTTATCTTTAAGTTTAAAGAAATGATGTGGTGATTCCATCGCTTTAAGTAAAGTTCCTTCATTGAAGTATGCAGGCGGTTCTGTATCTTTACTAACGACATTCACTTTTTGTATGTTCACATGCTGCTGTTCTTTAAAAGGCAAAGCTTTCACATGCGTCTTTTCTTCATATAGTTCTTTAAAGCCTAATTCAACTGCTACTTCTTGTGTCAGTTTAAAAATTTCCCCTTCACATGTTAATGTCACAGTTGTTTCTTCATATTGATATGGTGGTAATAATACTTCTAAAAATCTTTCTGCCACTAGCATATAAATTTTCTGTTCTCTAGGAGATAACTGATCAAAGTTAGGTCTCACTTCTGTTGGTACAATCGCATGGTGGTCTGATACTTTCTTATTATCAACAAAATGTTTACCCGCTCTAATTGGTTTTTTAAGCAATGGTACAGCATGTGATTTAAGTGGTGTAGCGCTTAATGATGATACTCGTTCTTTCAGAGAAGAAACCATATCATCTGTTAAATAGTTAGAATCTGTTCTTGGATAAGTCAATACTTTATGTTGTTCGTACAATGCTTGCATTGTATTCAACGTTTCTTTCGCACTCATTTTATATCGTTGATACGCTGTTTGTTGCAAACTTGTAAGATCGTATAACTTTTGAGGATACTTTGTTTTTTTCTTCTTCGAGATATTTTGGATAATACCCTTTTTATTTTGAACTTGTTGTTTAACTTGTTCTATTAAATCAGAATCAAATGTTTTATCTCCGCTCTTACTCAACCATTTAAATTTATAACCTTCTACTTCAATATTCATCTGATAATACTTTTCAGGTTTAAATGATTGAATTTCTTGTTGTCTCATTTGTACAAGATTTAAAGTTGGTGTTTGAACACGACCACATGATAATTGTGCGTCATATTTCGTTGTTAAAGCTCTAGTCGCATTTATACCGACAATCCAATCCGCTTCACTTCTACATAATGCTGCTTGATATAAATTGTTGTATGCTTCACCAGGTTTTAAATTTTGAAAGCCTGCTTTAATTGCTTTTTCAGTAACTGAACTGATCCATAGTCGCTTAATTTGCTTTTTAACTTTTGCTTTTTCAATAATTAACCTTGCAACAAGTTCACCTTCCCTACCAGCATCTGTCGCAATAATAATTGAATTTACATCGTCTCGTTTCATCAAATGTTGAACTGTATTAAATTGGCTTCTTGTTTTCTTAATTACAACATGTTTCATATAATCAGGAATTATTGGTAAGACATTTAAATTCCATTCTTTAAATTTCTTATCGTATTCTTCAGGCGTAGCATTCGTTACAAGATGTCCTAATGCCCAAGTAACGATATAATTTTTATTTTCAAAGTAACCTTTCTTCTGATCATGAATACCTAATGCTTTAGCGATGTCACGACCTACTGAAGGTTTTTCTGCAAGAACTAATGCTTTCATTTCTTTTCACCCATTCTTTTTTACATTCGTACTATTATAACATGAATAAAAAGTGTTCTAAAGGCATGAAAAACTTTTATAAATTTTCGATTAATCGTATAATGGAATAAAATAATCGTTGAATATTAAAGGAGTGACTATCATGCAAATACTGCCTCTTAAAGAAATCGATCCGATAGCTTCTTATTTACACGAAAAAAACAGGCAAGAAACAAACTACGTGACACATATACCTCAGTCAATAGAAGAGATTAAGAATGACTTAAGCCATAAATTTGATGAAACCACCTTCTACTATATAGAAGACAATGACACAATTACCGGGATATTAGGATTTGAGCGTGTAGATGATGAGACTGCAAATGTATGGGGACCAATCGTTAATAATACAAATGAAGAAACGTTAAACGCCTTAAAAGAAATATGGGAAACACTTTTAAATAATCATCCAAACATTAAATATTGCCACATTTCGCTACATAAAGATCACATTTTAAATAATAGTAAACTGAAAAGACTACATGCGGGATATGTAGAAACGCAATATACTTTAGAAATTCAACAACCACCTTTACCAATTGATAAGCAACACCAAATGACGCCATACAGCAAACCTTATTACTATGCCTTTAACAAATTACATTCCAATAGTTTCAAACATAGTGATATAAGTGCTGATGATATTATAGATTCACTAGATGACAATCATGCGCTTTATTTATATATAGCTGAAGGTCTTGTTAAAGGATACATCTATCTATCCATAGATATACCTGAGAAATTAGCCACAATTCCTAATTTAGCTTCTCACCATGATTACAGAAAACAAGGCATCGCGTTTCAAATGATTCATTTCGCGACGACAGAAGCATTTAATCATCAAGATGTCGAAACAGTTCGTATTTATGTAGATAGTAAAAAGCATGAACAAATACAATTATTATATGAAAAAGTCGGTTTCCACATCGTCAATGAAACACATCATTTTAAATATGTGAGACCATACGATGTATAATATTTAAACTAAGGCTCATGAATGCTTAATAAGCGCTCATGGGTCTTTTTTAATAGTAAAATTACATTGTGAGCTATATGTTTTACAATAAAAAAGTTTCGGGCGTATAATACTTGGGTAGTTTAAATAATACAAATAAATAGAGAAAGCGAGTCTTGTGTATGGAATACCTTATAGCGCTATTACCAGCATTGTTCTGGGGAAGCGTCGTATTAATCAATGTTAAAGTTGGTGGAGGTCCTTATAACCAAATTTTAGGTACAACAATCGGGGCTTTCATCATCGGTTTATGTCTATTCTTCTTTGGTGATGTGCACTTTACATTCACTACAATTATTATCGGTATGATTTCTGGTGCTTTCTGGGCACTTGGACAAGGATTTCAACTTAGAAGTGTAGACTTAATTGGCGTTTCAATAACGATGCCTATATCTACAGGCTTACAATTACTTGGAACAACATTATTCAGTGCTGCATTTTTAGGAGAATGGTCAACAGGTACGCAAGTTGCACTTGGCCTATCAGGTTTAGTGTTACTGATTATCGGTGTGATATTTACATCTGTTCAGAAAAAAGGTTCTGGAAATAGCGGAAATACTAAAAAGCTTGGTAAAGCTATTCCAATATTACTCATCTCTACTGTCGGTTATGTCGTATACGTTGTAATCGGCCAAGTATTCGGTGTTGAAGGTTGGGATGCATTATTTCCACAATCTATAGGTATGGTAATTGGGGGTATCATTTTATCATTCAAACATAAACCTACTGTTAAACATACGACACTCAACTTATTGCCAGGGATTGTATGGGCATTAGGTAATATGTTCCTATTCATTTCACAACCAAAAGTTGGTGTCGGAACGAGCTTTTCATTTTCACAAATGTTAGTAATCGTTTCTACTCTAGGTGGTATTTACCTATTAGGCGAACAAAAAACAAAACGCCAAATGACATTTATTTGGATAGGTATCGTGTTAATCATTATTGCAGCATTCATTATTGGTGCAGCTAAAGGGTAAACTCAATATATAAAAATAGGAGTGTTTAATATGTATGAAGATTTAAAAGATAAAGTTGTGATTGTCACTGGTGGTAACAGTGGTATTGGTAAAGCAACTGCTGAACGATTTGGTAAAGAAGGATCAAAAGTTGTTATTGGATATTTAGATCACGTTGAAGAAGCTGAAAAAATCGTTCAATCTATTAAAGATTCTGGTGCTGACGCGGTTGCTATTAAAGCAGACGTTTCAGTAGAAGCAGATATCAAGAACTTGATTCAACAAACACATGAAACATTTGGTCGTATAGATGTGTTAATCAATAATGCTGGTTTCGAAAAACCAATTCCATCTCATGAAATGAGTTTAGAAGAATGGTCTAAAGTTATCGATATCAACTTAACAGGTGCTTTTATTGGTAGTAGAGAAGTCATTAATTACTATTTAGAGCATGATATTAAAGGTCAAATCATCAATACTGCAAGTGTGCACGATGTTATTCCTTGGCCAAACTACGTCAATTACGCAGCAAGTAAAGGCGGCTTAAAATTGATGATGGAAACTTTATCTATGGAATACGGTAAAAATGGTATAAGAATTAATAATGTTTCTCCAGGGGCTATTGTTACAGAACATACTCGCGAAAAATTCTCTGACCCAGCAACACGCGAAGAAACATTAGAAATGATTCCACTACATGAAATTGGTGAAGCGGATCAAGTTGCAAATATTAATGCATTCCTAGCTTCAGAACAAGCAAGTTACATTCACGGTACAACAATATATGTTGATGGCGGAATGACAAACTACCCTGCTTTCATGGGCGGTAAAGGTTAATAGATTACAAAAAGCGTTTGGATGCGAAATCCAAACGCTTTTTTTGTTTTATTAAACAAAGAAAAATTGATATACATATAAAATGACGATTGATATGACAATACTTAAATTAGTAGCCATACCCACTATAGGTAAAGTCTTATATTTAAATGTAATGGCATAAGACAGTACTGAAACACCTATAGGTAATAACCAACCAATAAGTAACGTCGTTTTGATCATTGGGTCATCAACAGGTAAGAAGAAATGAACAATTAATCCCATTAATAAACCAAAGCCATAATGAAATGCTAAGTATTTAACAACAATCGGTAAGTATGCTTTTTCGATTTTAAAATTCAAGAATAAACCTAATAAGATCATGGATAATGGCATATTCGCATTTGCAATAATTTCAAAGAAATCTATCGCTTTGTCAGGTACTTTAATGCTCATTATATTTAAGATAAACATAATCATATATGTCATAAGTGGTACGGTCTTTAATAAATTTAAACCCATTCGTTTAAAGTCAAATTGATCGCCACCATCATTGAAGTAACTACCAACAAAATATGTTACACCGAACATAATGATAGCTGTACCAATGTCTAACATACCAAAGTATAATAAACCATTTTTAGGCCAAATTTGTGCGACTAATGGATATGCAAACAGTCCAATATTAACTGAAGCGGCCATCATGCCCACAGTACCTCTTATTTGATTATTATATTTTTTCTTGAATAACCATATGATTAGTAGCTTTGCTATAATGCCGTATAATAGCATTAATATAGGAAGCCATCCTAAAGATAAATCTAAATCAGATCCATTTAAATTTACAATCACTAATGAAGGCAAAGTAACATTTAGTACAAGTGTTGCAAGTACATTACCATCAGAAGCTTTAAAGAATTTAAGCTTCTTTAGAACGTATCCTAAAGCAATTAATAAAATAATCATTATAAATTTTTCTGTCACTTTATCACTTCTCTCATTAAACTCACATTTATCTATATTAACAACAGTTTAACTTCTATGCACACTTTTTGTTTGAAATATTAATAAATTATACTAAAATTAGTTTAGTTATATTTAATAATATCATCAAATCTTACATCAATCACTTTGGCTAAATCTGCTGGATCAAGTTCAATCTGATAGCCACGTTTACCTGCACTGACGATAAACGTAGATAATGATTCAGCATTGATATCTATTACGGTTTGATATGTTTTTTTCATACCAATTGGAGAACAACCACCTCTTACATAACCTGTAACTTTGGTGAGTTGATCAAGTGGTAAGAGTTCTAATTTTTTCTGACCAACAGCTTTACTAGCTTTTTTCATATCAAGATGTTCAACGACTGGAATAACAAAGATGAAATATTCACGATTCCCATTTGTTAATACAAGCGTCTTATACACTTGATGTTCTGGTTTCTGAATTAATTGCGCAACTTCATGACCATCTAAATGATCTTTTCCTATTTTAAATTCATGAGTATGATAAAATATATTATATTGATCTAAGATGCGCATCGCATTGGTTTTAACTTTTTTCAATTTATCACCTACTTCATAGCTATTTTATAAAAAGGAGTGTTTAAAATGGATTTAAACCAACAACTTTCTGAACTTAAATATGATTACATACGTATACAAAATGACCTAGAAAAGAGAGAATCTACTGGTCAAGCAACCGACTTACTTGAAAAACAACTTGTCAAAATCGAAGAAGAAATCAGTAAAGTTCGCGCTCAACTTGATCAAGATTAACGAAAGGAAATGACTATGTTAATTCTCATACTTTTATTATTTACCATTATTTATCTTATTATTAGTTACTTAAGTATATACCAACTACATACGATGCTTACGCAAGCTTTAAGATTTATAATGGGGCTTATGCTTATTGTCTTTTTAGGCAGTATTGTATTTAGTTTTGCAATGCAAACTTGGTGGATATTAGCTGTATTGGTTTGTCTCGTTATCAATGTTGAAATCACAGCATTTAAATATCGCATTAAAGACCAAAAAGCAATTCAACTACTCAATTATATGTCGATCTTTATATTAATCATATTTGTGATTTTATTATTTATAGTGTTTTAATACCCTAAAGCATATCTACAAAATCTCATTTATATGAAAAAGCTGAGAAAATTATTTCTCAGCTCTTTTTATTTATATAAGTGAGCTAGACCTTGTAACCTCTTAGCACCTTCCAATAGTTCGTCATCACTTAACGCTAATGAGATTCTGACATAATTTTGACCATTATCGCCGAATGGTACTCCTGGAGCAACTAATATAGAAACCTCTTGTAATAAGTATTCTACAAATGCTTCTCCATCATAATCTGGAGGTGTTTGTAACCAAAGGAATATACCACCTTTCATTGGTTCAAATGGTATACCTACTTCTCTTAATGACGCTTCAAATTGATCTCTTCTCGTCTTAAATATTTCATTTTGTTTAATAAGAAAATCATCGCATTCATTTAAAGCGACAGTACTCGCATCTTGTAATGCACCAAACATACCAGCATGTGTGTGCGTTTGATATTTCTTTAAAGCAGCAATCATTTCTTTGTTACCGACTGCAAAGCCTACTCTGTAACCAGACATGTTATACCCTTTCGATAAGGAAAATATCTCTACAGCTGTTTCTTTAGCACCTTCCGATTGGAGAATACTCGGATTCTTCTGATCAAATCCGAAAGCACTGTATGCAAAGTCATGTATGATATTTGTTTGTGTATCTTTAAATTTAGCAATCGTTTCATCAAAAAACTCTGTATTTGCAACAGATCCAGTTGGATTATTTGGATAAGTTAAATAAATTAATTTTGTCTTATCTAAGATTTCAGGTTCTATGTCATCCCACTGTGGTAAGTATTGATGTTCAGGCGTTAATTCTAAAGAATATGGTTTAGCACGAGCGAGTAGAACACCTGCTAAATAATCTGTATAGCCTGGATTCGGTAATAATACATAGTCATTAGGTTCTACAACACAAATCGGTAAACCGACCAAACCATTTTTTGTACCATATAAAATACAAACTTCCTCTTCTTTATCTAAATCCACATCATATTGCCTCTTATAAAAATCTACAATCGCTTGTTTAAACGTATCTTTACCATGAAAAGCACCATATTTCTGATTTTCTGGCTTTTGTACAGCTTTAATAAATTCATCTACGATAACTTTTGGCGTCTCACCATCAGGGATGCCAACCGCCATATTAATTAACGGTAACGGACCATGTTCAACCTTACGACCCATTGTCTTTCCAAAGTAACTGTCTGGTATTTCTGATAATAGTTTTGATATTGGCACAATAACGACTCCTCGAAATAAAATTCTTCAGACTATTTTTTGTATATGAATATATTCTATCAAAGTATGAAACACGAACAAGTATTTTCTTATTAAATTACTAAGAAATAAATCATAATAGGTATATGGAATGGTTACTCAGGTTGCTTTTATTAGGATAGGCAGCTCTTAGTTACAATTCTCACGACTTTTGTTACTAACTTAACCAATATATATTTACTACATACAAAAACCCCTCCTTGTCTCACAGACATGGAGGGGTTAATCATCTATTCTATACGTTCTTTTGGTCTTTTAAATATTGCTCGCTTAAATTTCATAATGATTTCATATGAAATTGGCACAACTAATAGTGTTAATAATGTTGAAGAAATTAATCCACCTATTACTGTAATTGCTAATGCTTTTGAAATAAGAACAGAACTTCCGCCACCAAATAATAGTGGTACTAATGCTCCGATTGTCGCAATAGCTGTCATTAAGATAGGTCTTAAACGCGTGCCTGCTGCTTCTATTAATGCTTCTCTTGTAGTCATGCCCGCCTCTTCCATATTAATCACTCTATCTATTAATACAATCGCATTCGTTACAACAATACCAATCAACATTAACATACCAATCATACTTGGTACGGATATCGTTTCTTGTGTAATTAACAGTCCTGCGATTACACCAATAATAGATACTGGTAATGAGAATAATATTGTAAATGGTGCTAATCCACCTTTGAATGTTAATACGATTACTAAATATACGATTAGAATTGCTGCACCCATTGCAAGCAACAGCTGTTCTATTGCTTCGTTGATGTCATCATTTGTACCGCCAACATTTAATTCAACATCTGTTGGTGTATCAATTTTAGAAACTTTTTGATTAACATCTGTTGTTACTTTAGCAACATCGTCTGCAATGATTTTCGCATCTACAGAAACAGAAATTTTGTCATTTTCTCTTGTAATTGTATCTGGTGAAGTTGTTTTCTTCAATGTCGCAATATCACTTAGTTTCACATCTTTACCTAATGGAGATGTAATCTTAGTATCTTCTAATTTCTTCTCTGACCAATCTGTTTCTTCTTTCTTAGTCAGTTTAACATCGATAGATTTACCATCATCATTTAATTTAGTAACAACTTTTTCTTGTGTAGTTTGATTAAGCGTCATAGCAATTTGACCAGCTGAAAGTCCTAATTTGCTCGCTTTATTTTGATCGACTTTCACATCGTATTGCTCATAAGATTTAGAAAGGTTCGAACTTACGTTTTCTACACCTTTAACTTTCTTCATTTCTTTCTCTACGTCTTTAACTGTACCTTCTATTGCTTCAGTTGATGGACCTGATACTTTTACAGATACTTCGTTCGCTGTACCGCCAGTAGAGAAATCTTGTTGTTTCCATTCACCTTTATGGTTGAATTTACCGATATGATCCATAACTTCTTTACCGACATTATCCCAGTTAGGTGTATCTTTATCGTATTTAACCATTAAAGCCATGTCATTTTTGGCAGAAGGATTAAATGGATTTTCGCCACCTACACTATATTGAACGAATTCTACGTTTTTATCTTTTGATAAATATTTCTCAGCTTGTTCACCGTTTTTAACAACTTGATCTTCTTTTTCACCTGGTGAAGGTTTATAAGTTAGTGCTAACATTTTATCTTCACCTGTATCGATAAACGACTTACCGATATATGGCGTAAATACAAGTGCAATACTTGCGATAACAAGCACGATACTTAATACAATAACAAGCCATTTATGATTTAAATTCCATTTTAAAATGCCTTTGTATTTATTTGCTAACCAATGTCCTCTTTCTTTCTTAGCTTTCTTAATTCCATTTCTAAAGAAGATGTGTGAAAGAACTGGCACAATTGTTAATGCGATAAGTAGTGAAGCTAATAAACTAAATGCTACTGCTAAAGCAAATGGTCTAAACATTTCTCCAATTTGACCAGTTACAAAAGCTAACGGTAAGAACACGACAATTGTAACGATTGTTGAAGACATGATTGGAATAAACATTTCTTTCGTCGCACTTGTAATCAGTTTACTACCTTTCAGTTCTTCACCTTTATCCGACATGCGTCGATAAATATTCTCTATAACAACAATGGAGTCATCAATAACACGTCCAATTGCAACTGTTAATGCCCCTAAAGTTAAGATATTTAATGAAACATCCATCGCTTTTAGACCAATGAGTGCCATTAATAATGACATTGGAATAGAAACCATCGCGATAATAGTTGATTTAATATCTCTTAAGAAGAACATAATGATAATCACTGCAACGATAGAACCGATTAAAGCTTTCTCAACCATTGTCGATACTGAGTCTTTAATTGTTGATGCTGTTTCCATCAATTGTACAGATTCTATGTTCTTATGATCTTTCTTATAAGCTTCAAGTTCTTTGTCTACATTATCAACGACATCTACTAAATTGGCATCTGTAGATTTCGTTACTTGAAGCGCTAAAGCATCTTTACCATTTGTTTTAGAAATTGAATCTCGTTTCTTCTCTTGTTTAACATCTGCGATATCAGATAATTTTACAGATGGGATACTTTGAGATGCGCTACTATCGCTTGATTCAGAACCCTCTTGACCTTGTTGAGCTTGCTGGCCTTGTTGTGATTGACTTGCTGCACTTTGCCCTCCACCACTTGAAGCGCCACCTGTCATAGGTATTTCTAAATCTTTCAGTGCTTTTATTGAAGTGAATCTTCCATCTACAACAATTGATTTCAAATCATCACCAAATGTATATAAACCTAAAGGTGATTCTTTCGTAGCACCGTCGATGTATTGAAGTACTTCATCTTCACTCATACCACGTTTCGTTAATTCATTTTGGTCAAATTCTAAATTAACTTCTTCTAATGTTTGACCTGACAATGATACATTTTGTACGCCGTCTACTTTTTCAAGTTTAGGTATTAAATCTGATTGCATTTGTTTTGTTACTTTTTCAAGATCGTCATCTTTATCAGAAATTGAATAACTCACAACTGGGAATGAGTACATAGACATTCTACTCATATCCGGATCTTGAACACCGTCAGGTAAATCTAACGCTTCTAATTTCTTTCTTAATTCAGTCTCAGCTTCATCCATGTCTGTTTGATATGTATATTCTAATGTAATTGCTGAAGCATTTTCTAAAGACTGACTTGTGACATTTTGTACGCCTTCTAGATTTTGAACTTCTTTTTCAACTGGTTCTGTTACATTTTCTAGAACACTTTCAGGTGTTGCACCTGGATATGGTGTCGTAATTGTTATAACAGGTGTTGTAATATCCGGTAATAACTCTAGTTTCATTTTAAACGCTGAATATATGCCGCCAAGCAAAATAATAATCGTCATAAGCAAAATAGCAAATTTATTATTCAGCGAGAACTTGATCATTTTTTGAACCACTCAATTTCCCCCTAATTTATGATTTGTAAATAATTGTATAATAATTTAACGCTAAAACATACCTTATACATAAAGAAAGCACTAAAATTTTAATAATTTAAAGTTTTAGTGCCTTAATCTTATGTCTAGTTTCTTTTGATTTTCTTTTCGATTTTTCTTTTATAAGTAACTACTGCTGGCTTAACTTTCTCGATTGCAGTATAAAGTGGTTTATTTAACACATAATCAAATTCACCAATTTTCTCACTTAAATAAGTGCCCCAAACTCTCTTGAAAGCCCATAATCCATAATGTTCATGGTCTTGGTCTGGGTTATTATCCGTACCACCGAAGTCGAACTTAGTAGCGCCTTTTTCTTTAGCAAAACGCATCATTTCAATAATCATGCGGTGATTTGGTAAAAATTCACGATATTCATTTGATGACGCACCATATAAATAATACGATTTCTTACCTGAGAAGATTAAGATACCACCAGATAAATACACGCCATCTGGTTTTTTACTTTTTAACTCTTCCATTTCTTGAATTCGTTTTTCAAAGTTACCTAATTTTTCATCAGCATCATTTAACTGATTAACGACTTTCTTAGTTTGTCTTCTATTTGCTAATTTTTCTTTTTCTTCAAGTAGTGCATCACGTTCTTTAAATAAGTCTTTTAAGACTGTATCTGGCACAACTTTAACTAAGAATAATTCACAGTCGCCATCTGGATGTAAATGATCATAAATATTCTCAAAGTATGAAACATCTCTTGTTAAGAAATTGTCTCTCTCGCCTGTTTCTTCCATGATTTTTGCAAAGATTTTTAAGTCATCACGGTTACCAATAACTAATTCAGTACCTCTTTTTAAAGAGTTTCTAACACGTGAGCGGTTTCGTTTATCAAAGCTTTGCATTAAGTCTTCTTCAGGTTGATCGATTTTTGTGATCATCGTCATTCTAGGTTGGATATATTTCTTACTTAATCCATCTTCAAAACCTTTATGTTCAAATCCTAATGAAGTTAAATATTCAAGAACACCTTCAGATTGATCCACTTCTATATCTGGGTCAATTTTAATGGCATAACTTTTCTCATTACGTGCGATTTCTTTAGATAATTCAAAAAGTACTTTAACAGATGTTTCGTCTTTATAATCAACAACAAAACCTCTAGATATGTAACATAATGTATATGGTAGCTTTGGCACTTTCTTAAATAAAAGTTGTGCTACACCTGTTATCTTTTCACCATCGCCCACTGCTATACGACGAGAATACCAACCTGTAAGCTTTTTGGATTCTGCCCACTTTGTAAGTTGCAACATATCACCATTTGGATGTTGCTTTACAAATTCATCATGTTGCTCATGAGTGATATTCATTTTCTTTATCGTCATTTATAAATCTCCTTTTTATCAATTCGTCTTTTAATTATACAATGAAACGTACTATAATTTCACGCAAAAGACCAATATTTGTTATACTTGTCATATAAAACATACAGTTAGGATTGAAATATATGAGACAACTTGTTCTAACGCTTTTTATTATTATAAATATCATACTGATTGCGGTCAGTCTAAATTTTGATAGCACAATTAATTATTTAAGCTATCGTATCATAACTGTTGCCTTCACCTTGCTACTAAGCATCGTCTTTATTCTTGAGAACGCACGCAAATCTATATTATTTATAGCCATTATAAGCGCCTTAATTGCACTCGTACATTTAGGCATTATTGTTCAAAGCGTCTATCTCAGTGTTTATGCTAATTAGCTTTGAATTCGTAACACGCGCCTTTAAATAAAATGCGCGTGTCTTTTTTTATATTTGTTGATGAGAGTGATAATGTTGTATATTTCTCCTCTACATCCTCTGTAAGTTTAATGACAACATCATCTTCTTTAAAGCTTAACTTAACATATTCTTCGCTTTTCTCAAGCTCTTTCAAACCATACCAAGATTGCCAATTTTGACTCGATTCATGAAGATTCTTCACTTGAATCGTCACTTCATCGATCGATAAATCATCATGAAAATGAGCTTTTAAAGATGCTGCTCTTTGTTCATCACTTTCTCCCCACTGAATGATGAATGGTAAATTTAAATCTTGCTTATCATCTAAATATAGTAATTGCCATTGTATCATAGTGCCATCCGGTTTCGTTCTCGACATTTCAATTGGACCTACTATATCTATATCAAATTGCTCTAGATGAGTCTTCACGTTATCGATATTTTGTGTTCTAAGGCAGATTCTTTTAAATCCTTCTTGTACATGCGCATCTTTAAATGTATTCGCAAAGCTTAATCTGCCTTCTTCTGTTTGAGCATATGAACGTGCTAAATCTGCATCAAAGACATCAATCCACTCTATATAATGTAAATCTATATAACTTAATTGATTGTAGGTTCCTAATTGCGTATGTTTACCACCTTGGATGGCTTGTATATATTGATGTGGAAATTCAATTGATTCTATACCATCTACATAATGAATAATATGATCAAATTTTAAATTCATGTTCATACCCTCCTACTTTTAAGCTGCTCTTTTAAACACTTTACTATTAACGAAGAATAAAATAATCAACAATATTGAAACGATAATAATCGTCAGGACATATGGATATACTTCATGTTCTCCTTTTATACCCACTAATGGCGAAACGATACCACCGAATAGAAATTGAGATAATCCTAATAAACTCGCAGCACTTCCTGCGCCACCTTTATTGTTAGCCATCGCAATGGAAAAACCTGTCGTACCAATTGCAGATACTGGACTAACGAGTATAAAGAATCCAATCATTAATATCCAAATTGATAAACCATTCATTAATGTGATTGAAACGATAATCACACCTATAATTTGAATCATTCCGAATAAACGCATAAGTACATGTTCATCATAATAGTCGACTAATTTATTAATAATTTGACCTGACAATATTAATCCAAGACCATTAAAAGCAAACATACAACTAAAAGCTAATGGTGAAATATGATAGACAGATTGCGTTATGAATGATGAAGCGGATATGTAACTAAATAACAACGCGTATGTACAACCTTGTATAAATAAAGGCATTAAAAATTTTGGACTTTTGAGTAAATTTTTAAAGTCTGTTAGCACTTCACTGATTCTACCTGATGAACGTTCTTCTACAGGTAATGATTCTGTCAATTTTACTGAAGATAAACTAAACATAATAAAGCCGAATATCGTTAATAAAATAAAGACTACTTTCCAAGTTGAAAATGATAATATAATACCACCCAATACAGGTGCTAAAATAGGTGCTACACCATTAACAAGCATTAATATCGCTAAGAATTTCGTTAAAGCTTTACCTTTATATAAATCACTGGAAATTGCCCGGGAAATAACTGCCCCTGCCCCACCAGTAAAACCTTGTACAAATCGTAATGCCATCATGACGTATATATTAGGTGCAAATACGCATAATATTGAAGCTACTGTATATACAATCAATGCAACCATGAGTGGTCGTTTACGTCCTATAAAGTCAGATAGTGGCCCGACAAATACTTGTCCAACTGCTAAACCAACCATAAAGAGTGTGAGCGTCAATTGTGTATTTGACGTTGTAGTATCAAAATCACGACTAATTTCTGGTAATGCTGGTAAATACATATCTATTGAAAATGGTCCAAATGCGGTTAATAAACCGAGAATGACGATTAAAAATAATGAAGGCTTAGCCATCTTTTGTTCGTTCATGAAATACGCTCCTTTTATATCTATTACCTAATATTATTGCTTAACAATTTTCAAATAGCAATGTTATATGTGAACACTTATTAAAATACTTTACTTTCAGATAGTCATCGTTCAAAATATAGTCAGAAACTTAGAATCGGAGTGGAAACATGAACATTTTTTTAACAGGTGCTACGGGATTTGTAGGTGCAGAGTTAATACAATCACTTGCAAAAGATGCACAAAAGCAATTTTATGTATTATACAGGAGTGAGCAGAAGAAAGATCAATTGCTCAAAAAATTAAAACCATCGTATCATTCAAGAATTCACTTTATTAATGGAGACATTACAGAAACATTATGTGGCGTGTCTGAAAGTGATATTGAAACGATACCTCAAATAGATAAATTTTATCATTTAGCTGCACTCGTCAAATTTAATTTCGAACTTGCAGATGATCTTTATCAAATCAATTATATCGGTACACAACATGCTTTGGACTTAGCAGAACAAATACAAACAAAGCATTTTTTATATGTTTCAACAGCCTATACGGTTGGTGAACAAGAACTCGGTAATGAAGTACTTCATTCAATCGATTCGCCTACAAATAATCCTTATGAAGCGACTAAAATTAAAGCTGAACATATCGTGATGCAAAGAAAAACAATGGAAACTTCAATTATTCGTCCAGCAATCATAATAGGTGATTCCGTAACAGGAGAAGCTGATTCAAACTTTACGCTGTACGGCTTTATGAAAGCATTAAAAGTCTTCAAAAGACGTGTAGAAAAAAAGAAAGATCATTCAATATATAGACTATTTGGAGATGCAAGTCATACGTCAAATTTCGTACCCGTTGATTATGTTGTACAAGTACTCACAGTAGCATGTGATTATGCAGAAAATCATAAGATTTATCACGCAACCAATCAGAACCCACCATCAAATGACTTTATATTTGAGACAATTAAGAAACACTTAGACTTCCATCAATTAGAAGTTGCACCAATGAGTGAAATAAACACAATAACAGATGAAGAAAGAGTGCTGAATAGTTTTATAGATGTATTCGCACCTTACTTCTCTAAATCTATCAAATTTAATGATGAGAATACGGAAGAAATGCTCAAAAAAGCTAACGAACAAACACTCGTACTTTCAAATGAAACGTTAGATATGATTATCGGAAAATATTTTATGAAATAGTAAAACAAGCTAGGATAATGAGAATATCCTAGCTTGTTTTAGTTATATTAGAATGTGCTAACTTCCATTATTCCGAATTGTGGTAATTAGAATCAGCTAACTTCCATTATTCTGAATTGTGGTAATTAGAACGCTGTAACTATCATTATTCCGAATTGTGGTAATTAGAACGCTGTAACTTCCATTATTCTGAATTGTGGTAATTAGATGGGCGCTCATTTACGGACACTTCTCGGAATTCTGTCCCTAACGACACTTCTTACGGACATTTCTCAGAATTCTGTCCCTAACAGCACCTCTTACGGACACTTCTCAGAATTCTGTCCCTAACGACATCTCTTAGAGACATTTCTCTGAATTCTGTCCCTAACTTCTAATCTAACCACCTATATAGTTCATATTAATTTTATTTTTCTTTCGTCTTGCTACTGTAGCTGCTGTTCGTTCATCTGAGTATCTGTCATCTCTTATATTCCATAAATACTTTAATGTGCTTAATAATTCTTCGTCTGTCTTGCCGCTTCTTAGCTCTGATTTTATATCATAGCCATTTTTTTCAGCAAATAAACAGCCATAAAATTTACCGTCAGATGAAATTCTTGCTCGTGTACATGATGAACAAAATGATGCTGACACACTCGTGATCAAACCAAATTGTGCGCCGTTATCTTTATGGCGATAGTATGTTGCAACTTCTCCAAAATAATTGGCGTCCACTGGTTCTACATCATAGGCTGAAGAAATGATATTTAACATTTCTTTCTTAGTGACGACTTTATCAAAATTCCACCCGTTATCATTACCTACATCCATAAATTCTATAAATCTTACGATAATGTTTTTCTCTTTAAAATGCTCAACAAGTGGTAGTATTTCTTGGTCGTTCACCCCTTTTTGGATTACGACATTCACTTTAACTTTTAAACCTATGCTTACTGCATAATCTATTTGATCGAGTATATGAGAAGCGGATATTTGACGATTATTAATCGATTTAAATAATTCATCATCCATTGCATCTATACTTACATTCACTCTTCGTAGTCCTGCATTGTATAAATTCAATCCATGTTTTTTTAACAACATACCATTTGTTGTTAGTCCGATGTCTTCGATACCTTCTATCTTGTTCAAGGCTTCTACAAGCTCATATAGATTTCGTCTTAGAAGTGGCTCTCCGCCTGTAATTCTAATTTTCTTTACACCAAGTGAGCTGTATAACTTCGATAATCTCGTAATTTCTTCAAAACTCAATAATTCTTCTTTAGGTAAGAAGACGTAATCATCCCCAAAAATTTCTTTAGGCATACAGTAATCACAACGAAAATTACATCGGTCGGTAACGGATATTCTTAAATCTCTAATTGGTCTTCCTAATTTATCTTTGATAGGTTGATGCATCGTAACGCCCCCTCTACCTATACAATCGTTAAGACTCGGCTTTTTCTAAATCTTCAATGTAATTTATATTTTGGTACCAATTAGTTGAATCTTTCACATTTGATACATCTAACCATTGTGAAGGTTTCTTTTCATATATTTCTTTCATTCTAAAAGCTTCATGGTCTAACGCTTCTTTAATGTCCGCTTCAACACGATGACTATAAAATGCTAACGTCGGCATTTTTTTACCATTTGCTTCGTATCCAGCAATGTCTAGCTGTTCTTCCATTACACGCGAAATAAAAAATTGATATAAATGACTAATCGCTTTTTCGGTAATTTTAGGTGTATCGCAAGCAATCACAAAATAACATTCCGAATCATGTTTTTGCATCACGCTATAAATCCCACCTAAAGGACCATTATTTTTGTACTTTGATAAATCTACGACAACATCATGGTGATTGAATGAATCTTTCAATTCTTCACTCGTACTAATCACAACTTTTTCAAATAAATTCGTTTGATTTAAAGTTTGAATGATTTTTTCATAAAAAACTTCTCCATTAATTGTCGCTAACGCTTTTGGTGAACCGAATCTACTGGACTTACCGCCAGCTAGAACTATTGCTATCATTTTCTCTTTACCCTCCACTAACTGGTGGAATCAATGCAACAACATCTTGGTCTGTTATAACACTTGAATCTTGCACAAATTCCTCATTTACAGCAACTTGAAAAGTTTCATCCTTTAACTCTGGATGCTTCTCAACTAAATATTGCTTAAAGTTTAACACAGAGTAGTCTTGGTTAAGAGTTATTTGCTCTTCATTTATGTTTATTATTTCTTTTAAATGAGCAAAATACAATACTTTCATTATTCACCCTCCATTTGAATAGAAGAATGGTATTGTTTTTGACTGCCTTGCCATTCTTCCCCATCTTCCCATATTTCTTTTTTCCAGATTGGTACGATTTCTTTAATCCTCTCAATCGCATATTCATTCGCTTTATAAGCATCTTTTCTATGCGGTGAAGATACACTGATAACAACAGCTATATCTGAAATTTGTAATTCACCAATTCTATGTGCAATTGCAACTATTGTACCTGGCCATTTTTCTTTAATTTCATCACCTATTTGAGCTAATTTCTTCTCTGCCATTGGGATGTATGCCTCATAAGCTAAGTACTCTGTTTTAATGCCTTTTGTCCATTCTCTCACATGGCCTGTAAAGACAACAACTGCACCTTGCTTTTCATTGAGTGTCCAGTTTCTGTATTGTTCAGGATTTATTGGATCATTGACGATTTCAAATTGTTTCACTTCTACACCTACTTTTTCAACCAATTTTCAAACCAAACTATAAAGTCTTTCTTTTCTTCAAGATTAAACGCATCAAACTGATATACAATATTTTGTAATGTTTGTGCTAAATCTTCAGACTGCTTCGTCAAAAGTACTTTTGGAAAATGATCATGCTTAAATCCTTCAATTAATAGCACATCAGGCTCAACAGACAAATCTTCATCTATTATTTGCTGCAACGACTTCTCTTCATACGTTACTCTCTCTATTAATTGTTTACCCAACACGATACTTTCTTTAGCACCGCTATTAATAAACGTTAAACTGTCTACTTCTTTATGATTTAAAGAAATTTCGTCTGCACCATGCCCATGATGTTTAATTGTAGATACTGTTAATTGCTGACTGCGACATTCTTTAATTAATTCATTTATTAATGTTGTTTTACCACTATTTTTATAACCAACTATTTGTAATATCTTCATAGTGTTAATTTACTTTCATATGACTGATGATCCGTTAATAGAACTTTCACATCATCATCTTTTTGGTAGCCTCTTGTTCCACCAGGTAAAATAATCATACCATTACTTTTAGCAATTGCGACAACCGCATTTGATTTATTAAATCCTGAAGGCTCAGCATAAACACCTTGTGAAGTGAATGATAATTTACCTCTTATAAATCTCGTAAATGGGTTGGCTTTTTTAAAGTCTTCATTCAACTTCGCATCTATAATGACCGGGTATATAGCATCTGCAGACATCATTTTTTGAATGGTTGGCTTAGTAAATAAATGAAATCCTGAGTAACAAGCTGATGGATTGCCTGATAAACCAAACAACATCTTCTCACCTTTGTAAGCAACCGTTGTTACGCTACCCGGTCTCATTTGCACTTTATTAAACAGTACTGTTGCACCAATTGCATCATACACTTTCGGTAAATAGTCAAAGTCTCCAACTGATACCCCACCTGTTGTAATCACGATATCATGTTCAGACATTGCTTTTTCAACAATATCAATGCACCCTTGTAAGTTATCTTCTTGAATGTTATATGTAGTAGCTTCGATATCAACTTCTTTACATAACGATTCAATCATTGGACCATTTGAATTTCTAATCTTACCTGTTTCTAATGGATCATTTGGTCCTACTAACTCGCTACCTGTTGCGATGACGGCAACGGTTGGCTTTTTGGATACTTTAACAGTTTCGTAGCCAAATGTTGCCAACACTGCAATAACACCACTGTTAATACGTTGACCTTTAAGTAAGACGTATTCATTTTCTTTACATTCTTCTCCTTGAAACGCGACATTTTCGCCTTCCGTAAATGGTTTACGAATGGTAAATCCTGTTTCTGTTTCTACTGTTTGTTCAAACATTACAACTGCATCTGCACCTTCTGGTATAGGTGCGCCAGTCATAATACGTACCGCTTCTCCACTATTTAAAGTCACGCTTGAAGCTGTTCCAGCACCGATATGATCTACAACTTTAAATGATATTCTATTATCTCCTGATGCCCCTTTAGAATCAGCACTTTTAATTGCAAATCCATCATAAGGTGATTTATCAAATCGAGGAATATCGTAAGTTGCTTTAATATCTTCAGCAAGTATATAGTTTAAACTTTCATTTATTGATACTGTTTCTGTCTCTAACTGCTTTACTACTTTAATAACACGTTCAATTGCTTCCTTCACTGGTATAGGTGTTCTCATTTCAACTGTCAATTGTCTACACTCCCTATCAATTTATTTAAACTTACATGTTATAATATCTTTAGAAAGGATGATGATTTTGTCTGAATTTACACATTTTAATGAGCAAGGCCATGCAAAAATGGTCGATGTCTCAGATAAAGAAACAAGCACACGTATCGCAATTGCAAACTCAAGTATTAAAGTAAATCAAACAATCTATGATCAAATAAAAAATGCAACAAATAAAAAAGGCGATGTACTTGGTACAGCACAAATTGCTGGCATTATGGCTGCTAAGAATACAAGCCAATTGATACCTATGTGTCACCCACTTCAATTAACAGGCATCGATATCTCTTATGAATGGGATAAAGATGAACCATGCACAATAAATATTTCAGCAACCGTTAAGACGAAAGGTCAAACGGGTGTAGAAATGGAAGCTTTAACTGCTGCAAGTGTTACAGCTTTAACAATATATGATATGTGTAAAGCCGTTGATAAAGGCATGGTTATAGGTGAAACATATTTATCTTATAAGACTGGTGGCAAAAATGGCGACTTCAAACGCCAATAGTTATTTATTAAGCTCATGTACTAAATGATTCAATTCTTTAGTTATGAGCTTTTCCATTGCTAATTTAACTGCACCTGTAGAACCCGGTATTGAAATAATAACTTGATGCCCGACTGTACCTGCAATTGCTCTAGAAAGTATCGCTCTAGTACCTACATCTTCTGTATAACTTAAATATCTAAATATCTCACCGAATCCTTCTATTTCTTTATCTAGTAAAGGTTTAATCGCCTCAATTGTCACATCTCTTTGACTAATACCTGTACCGCCAGTTGTAATAATGGCGTCAACATCTTTACTTAACCACTCATTCACTTGCGTTTGAATTTCGTTGACATCATCTTTAACAATTTGATAATGCCCTTCTTTAATTTCAACATTGAGATCTTTCAAATATTGTTGAACAAGTTGTCCACCTTTATCTGTTTCTTTCGTTCTCGTATCACTTACGGTTAAAACTGCCACATTTATAAGACGATCTATTCTATTAACTACACTCATCGATTTAACTCCTATCCAAACATATTCTCAACAAACTGTCTGCCTTCTTCTACAGAATCCAAATCATGAATTAATAACCTACCATTATTAAATGCTACGACACGATGGTCATCGTATAAATACTGAATCATATACGCATTAGAACGATGCAATAATCCATTTTGAGCAACAAACTTTTCAATAGCTGGTCGATTAAGTTTCTCGTTTATATATTGAACAGTATGACGGCCACATAATTCAGTTAGTTGTTTGTCTGAATTTGATAATTTGGAATAAGTTGGTTCTGCTCCACAAGTCTCACAATCGTCTCGTTTCATTTGTTCAAATCCAAATGATTGATGTTCACCGAACCAAACGTCACCGTACGTAATTTTAGGTGTAAATGAATAACCAGCCAATATTTTAAGTGCATCTGCAACTTGTAAACTTGCTGCCATTGTTACTGCCGGATTTATCACGCCTACTGTATCACAAGTTCTATTAATCACTGGCAATTGTGGTAATACACAGTTGAAGCAAGGTGTTTCTTTAGGCACAAAAGTCGCTTGAACATATGTAGATTCTAAGCATGCGCCATATATCCACGGAATATTCATCTTGTACGCAAAATCATTAATAATTTGTCTTGTATTAAAATTATCTGTCGCATCAATAATAATGTTTGAGTAACGCGCAACTTCATGTAATAACTTTGCATCACATTGCGCAATATAAGATTTTATTGTAATGTCTTCACGAATTTTCTTTAAATGTCTTTCTGCTGCTACAACTTTAGGTAGCATTTCTTTAATATCATTCTCTATAAATAATGTTTGTCTTTGTAAGTTTGACGATTCAACATAATCTCGATCAATAATATTGAGTCTCTTTATACCCGACCTAGTCAACTGTTCAGCAACATGTGTACCAAGTGCACCCATGCCTACAATAGTGACACTCGCTTGTTCAATTCTTTCTTGACCTTGTTCTCCAATTTTATCGAATAAAATTTGACGAGAATAACGTTCGTTCATTTATATCAACCTTTCACGAATCTCTTTAACTCTATTATAGAGTTAAACGCTTTTATCCTCAATTAATTGTAAGGCTGAGGCAAAACATTGCCTCAGCCTTTTTAATTTTTTAAGACAAACAACTAAACATGCTTTCTTTCTATTTTAGTCATATGCATCATTGTAATGAGTGCAAGCACACCAAATATAGCAAGCATAAAGAATGCTAAATGATTTGAACCAGTCAAACTCGTTACTAACGTTATCATTAATGGTGGGAAGAATCCGCCGAGACCACCCATCATAGATACGATTCCGTTTACAACACCTGCTTCTTTTGTGAAGTATGTCGGCACAAGTTTAAATACAAGTCCATTACCAATACCTGCACAAACACTTACCGTCAAACATCCAATTGTAAACAAGATGAGATGATGTGATATTGAAAGGACGATTGC
Source organism: Mammaliicoccus sp. Q-M61 (assembly GCF_022386055.1). Lineage (NCBI taxonomy): Bacteria > Bacillati > Bacillota > Bacilli > Caryophanales > Staphylococcaceae > Mammaliicoccus > Mammaliicoccus sp. Q-M61. The sequence goes on along the minus strand of NZ_JAJNJL010000003.1, from coordinate 140,810 downwards.
GCCCGCTATTAAGCCGATAAAGAATATTTTCAATACGTTTAAAGCATTAAATTTATCTCCTAACATACCACCAATTGGTCTAAGTAATGTTGCGATTGCAATAAAGATACCTGTTCTAATACCAGCATCTACTTTATCAATTTCAAAATGACTCACTAAAAAGTTCGGCAAGAATAAACCAAATGCAACAAATGCACCAAACGTAATAAAATACCAGAAACTAAAATAGTAAAGTTTATAGTTATTGATGACTTGCTTCGTTTGTGAAATCATTGGAATTTTTACTTTAGGTTCTTCTTTATCTCCAAAGATAAACATTAATACTGCGAAGATAAGTAATACGATTAAATAAAGTTGTACAGTATGTTGCCATCCGATAATGCCTGCTATTGGAGGCGCTAAAAATGATGATACAGCTGTCCCTAAATTACCCATTCCATAAATACCATTCGCAAAACCATGCTTTTCTTTTGGAAAATATTTAGGAATAGAAGTAACACCTACTGAAAAGATTGCACCACCGAGACCTATAAAGAATCCTGCAATCATCAATCCTGTAGTTGAATGTGCTTGGCTTAAATAAAATACTGGAAATAATAAAATAATAAAACTCACTAAAAATACAAGTCTAGAACCTAATAAGTTCGTATAGTAGCCAATTGGTATTCTTAAAATCGATCCTAAAATAACGGGTATTGCTAAAATAATAGCTTTCTGACCTTCTTCTACACTTATATCTTGTGTAATATAAGGCATTAAAGGTGCCAGTATACTCCAAACCATAAATCCTGCCATTAAACTAAAGGTTTGAAGTGGTAGTTGAACTTTTCCTAAGTTGTTTCTCATGTTTTTCACCCTTCGAAATTAATCTTTATGTATAATCTTTCCAATATTATTGTAGGTTATTTGTGAAAAAGTGCACATAAGGATATCCCCTTATTGAAACATGGAAAATCCCTATATTCATTTATAAAAATTAATCCAATAAAAAACATAAAAAGACCTGATAAACTAAGGTTTTTAAGCCGCAATTTATCAGGTCAGTTTCATTTTAGAAATCTAATAATTTTTTCTTCATAGCATATTCAACTAATTCTGGACGCGATTTTAAACCGAGTTTATCCATAATTCGCGCTTTATGTGCTTCAATCGTTTTGACAGAAACAAATAATTTCTCCGCAATTTCTTTATTACCATAGCCCTTTGCGATTAAAGGTAAGATTTCTAGTTCTCTTTGAGACAATATTTTAAATGGATCAGAAGTACTTTGCTCATTGTTATCTTGATGATTAAAGAGTTCATTTACGAGTGAACTTGTAACTTTAGAATCAATATACATATCGCCTCTATATATCGTTCTTACAGCATGTATTAACTCTTCATCTGGTGCATTTTTTAAAATATATCCTTTAGCACCACTTCTTAATACATGAAATAAATATTCTTCATCATCAAACATCGTTAATATTAATATTTTAGTTTGCTTAAAGTCTTCTGCTATTTTACCAGTTGCGATTAATCCTGATTCACCAGGTGGCATACTTAAATCCATGATCAATACATCTGGTGAATGTTTTGCAACCATTTGATATGCTTCTATACCATCTGCAGCTGTCGCAACAACTTCCATGTCTTCTTGATAATTCAAAATCATTGAAAAGCCTGTTCTCACCACTGCATGATCATCTGCTATTACGATTTTCATATATACCACCCACCATTTATGCTATTGGTACATTCAATTTAATATTTGTACCTTTTTTAAGTTTACTTTCGATATTGATTTTACCGCCAACAATTTCAGCACGTTCTTTCATACCATATATACCAAGTCCTGAACCTTTTGGCTGACTACCTAATACAAATCCATTCCCTTGGTCAGCAATTTCAACTTCTATTTCATTGCCATCACAAGACATATGAACATCAACACTATCCACATTAGCATACTTCAATGCATTAAACACCGCTTCTTGTACAATTCTATATACGACCGTTTCAATCTCCGTATTAAAACGTTTAATAGACGAATCATAATGATAGTGAACATGGAAACCGAAATTTTTCTCAAGCTGTTTAAAATATGACTTAAATGCTGCGTCTAATCCAAGGTCATCTAATGATGAAGGTCTTAGTTCTAAAGATAAGTTTCTAATATCATCGATTAATCGAGACATTAACGTTTCAATATGTTGAGACTGCTGCTTCAATTCGTCAATATCATTCTGATATTTCAATAATCTAAGTTCAACACTGACATTAAGCAATTCTTGAACAACACCATCGTGTAACTCTCTAGAAATTCTTTTACGCTCGTTTTCTTGTGCGGATATTGTTTTTTGGATCATCGTTTGTTGATGTAATTTCTGTTGTCTTTCAATTTGTGGCGATACATTTTGTAATGTATACACTTTAACATCGTCTTCTTGACTAATCGTTTGATAAGTCGCTGTAAAAGGTTCAACAGTCCCACTATTTGTCTGCATAAACACTTGAAAACTAGTGTTGCCAATTTTTGAAGACTCTAAAAAGCAGTCTCTACATGATTGTAAGGCATATTCATTTGAATAACCTTCACATCTACTACAAATGGCATGTGTCAATGATGATTGATTGTCTTCAGAGATTACTCTTCGGGCAGCTTCATTCATATTAATTACCTGTCCTTTACTATTTAAAAACACAATCATTTCACTCGTTTTTTCATAGTATTGTTTTAATATATCCATTAATATTGAAGCATCTTCTGAACTCATGCATTCATCATATCCTTTCCATAAAATGGTCCAAAGCGATTAAAATCATTTATATCTATTTCAGGAAATTGTTTTTCATCACGTTGTCCAAGCAAGAGCACACCACATACTCGATACTTTTTCCATAATGGAATTGCAAGTAATGATGTTAATTGTTCACTTTGAACAATCGGATAGTTAAAGGGTTGATCATGATAAGGACTTTCTTTCAAATCACGAATTTCAATAGGTTTACCACTTTTAATCACAATCCCTGCTATCCCTCTTCCGCTTCTTAAAACAATGTTTTGATATCTATGATTTAAATTTCCAGATACATATTGCCACTTAATATGAAAGTGAGCAGCGTCTTCAGAAGTCATAGCTAATCCGACAAAATCAACACCATAAGTACTACGAATAAGATCCAAATGTTCCTGAAAATTAAAATCATTAGACATTTTAAACACCTCGACTTTTTTACTTATAGTTTAATTCGTTTTATGTTTTCTGTAAATAATGTAACTTCTACTGAAGTAATTAAGTGGCACACTCCAAACATGTACCAATCTCGTAAATGGCCATAAACTTGTAATTAAAAATCCTAAAATAATATGCGTCTTAAATGTTAAAGGTACGTCATTCATTAAAGCAACATCCGGTTTAAAGATTAATAAACCTCTAAACCAAACAGAAATTGTTTGTCTATAATCAAAGTCTGGTGTTGTCGCGTTCGTCCATAACGTTGAAATACACCCCATCAATACGATCACTAACAATAATATATTTACTATAATGTCCGAAGCTGAACTTAGCCTTCTTACATTTTGTTTCGTAATTCTTCTAGCTGTTAACAGAACCATACCGATTAATGTCACAATACCGAAAATACTTCCAATATAAACTGCACCGATATGATATAAATGATCATTAACGCCGACACTACTTAACCATTCTGCAGGTATGCCTAAACCAACTATATGTCCAAATATAACTGGAATAATACCTAAGTGAAATAAAATACTTCCCCACATCAATTGTTTCTTCTCAATAAACTCACTAGACTTTGCTGTCCATGAAAATTGATCATATTTAAATCTGAATAAATGACCAATAATAAAAATAGCGATACATAAATAAGGATAGATAACCCATATAAATTGATTAATCACCGTTGATCACCTTCTCTTGCTCTACTACACATGATTTTAACGTTTCTCTAATTGCTTTAATCAGATGAAAATACGGACTGTTTTGTTTACCTAAAGCTTGAAGCAATCCATATGTCCCATCTTCAATGACCATCACAACTAGCGTTAAACTTTCTTGTGCACGATCGTCACCTCTCCACTCTGCAACATATAAGAATTCAAGCATAAGTGGTAAAAAATCTGACAGTTCATTTTGAGGCATTTCTAGCCCGAACATTTCATAAAGTACTTTTAATCTTGCTAGCATTTGACCACGTTCTTTTTGTTCCGTTAGTTTATTGTACGTCATATATAACGTCGTCTTTTTTTCAAAATCAAACGTTCTTGTATATACTTCTTGAATATCATCTAAAGATATATCATGCATATTTTCCCAATATTGCTTAATGTCACGATAAGCCGGATGATTGGTATCAAAAGCTTTATCAAATGCTTTAGGATGAAAATCGAGCTTTTCTGGATAAGTTAACTGGTTACTAAAAAACCCAAAGCTTTCTTTAAGTTGATATAATGCATCTAAATTAATCACGGAAAATCCCTCCATAGAAGTTCTCATTATATATTTCTTGTCCGGATTTTTGCTCTGATAATCCTTGAACACCACAACCATCACAATTTGAGCCAAACATTTCGCCACCATATCCTTGGCTACCTTGTGCTCTGTAAGTATCCATGTAACCTTCTTTATGGGATGTCGGTACAACAAAACGATCTTCATGTTTAGCAATCGCGAGTAATCTATACATCGATTTCGTTTGTCTTTCCGTAAGTCCTACGCGTTCAAGTCTTGAAATATCAAAGTCTTTACCACTTGATTTAGCTCTCATATAACTACGCATCATCGCCATTTTTTGCAATGCTTCTTTAACTGTCTTCGTATCACCTGCTGTTAGCATATTTGCTAAATATTGAACAGGTAATCTCATTTCTTCTATTGCTGGGAAAATCATATCTGGATTTCTAATAGAATCTTTACCTTCAAAGTAATTCATAATCGGACTTAATGGTGGACAATACCATACCATTGGCAATGTTCGATATTCAGGGTGTAAAGGAAATGCTAATTTATATTCTATTGCCAATTTATATACTGGTGAATTTTGTGCCGCTTCAATCCAATCATGTGAAATACCATCTTTTTCAGCTTGTTGAATAATGTCTTCATCAAATGGATCTAAAAATAGATCAAGTTGTTTTTGATATAAGTCTTTTTCATTTTCTGCAGAAGCTGCTTCTTGAACTTTGTCTGCATCATAAAGTAATACACCTAAATATCTCATACGACCTGTACATGTTTCAGAACATACTGTAGGTAAACCTGCTTCAACTCTAGGAAAACAGAATGTACATTTTTCTGCTTTGTTTGTTTTCCAGTTGAAATATACTTTCTTATAAGGACAACCTGTCATACAATATCTCCAACCACGACATGCATCTTGGTCGACAAGTACAATACCATCTTCATCCCTTTTATACATTGCACCAGATGGACATGATGCAACACAGCTTGGGTTTAAGCAATGTTCACACAATCTTGGTAAATACATCATAAATGTTTGGTCGAAGTTAAATTTAATTTCTTCTTCGATTTTTTGAATGTTTGGATCAGTGGGTCCAGTTACATGAGCACCCGCTAAATCATCTTCCCAGTTTGGTCCCCATTTGATATCTAATTTTCTACCTGAAATAACAGATTCAGCTTTTGCTACTGGAGAATGGTTTCCTTCTTTAGCTGTTGTTAAATGTTTATAATTATATGTCCAAGGTTCATAATAATCTTTCATTTCTGGCATATCAGGATTATAGAAAATCTTACCTAATGCAATTTTAGATAGTTTACTACCTGATTTTAATTCTAATTTTCCTTTTTTGTTGAGTACCCAACCACCTTTATAAGTTTCTTGGTCTTCCCAACGTTTCGGATAACCGATACCAGGTTTCGTTTCGACATTATTAAACCATATATATTCAGCGCCTGGTCTATTTGTCCATGTACTTTTACATGTGACACTACATGTATGGCATCCTATACATTTATCTAAATTCATAACCATAGCTACTTGCGCTTTAATCTTCAAGCCAATCTACCTCCTTCATTTTTCTGATGGCAACATATACATCTCTTTGGTTCCCAATTGGCCCATAGTAATTAAAGCCATAACTTATTTGTGCATAACCGCCTACTAATTGCGTAGGCTTCAAGTGAATACGTGTAGGTGCATTATGTGAACCACCACGAGTATCTGTAATTTCTGATCCAGGTGTCTCAATATGTTTATCCTGTGCATGATACATAAACATCGTACCTCTAGGCATTCTATGCGATACAACCGCTCTTGCTGTAACAACACCATTTCTGTTATATACTTCTAACCAATCATTATCTTTAATGTCATTCGCCATTGCGTCTTCTTTCGCAATCCAAACAGTTGGACCACCTCTAAATAACGTCAACATATGCAAATTATCTTGATATGTTGAATGAATATTCCACTTACCATGCGGCGTTAAATATCGTAAGACTAATGTATCAACGCCCCCTTTTATGTTTTTATCTTTCGTACCAAATACCATTGGCGGCAATGTTGGTTTATAGATAGGTAAGTTCTCACCAAACTGTAAGAATACTTCATGATCAATATAATAACTTTGTCTACCTGTTAACGTTCTAAAAGGTACAAGACGTTCGATATTTGTCGTAAATGGCGAATATCTTCTGCCTAATTTATTTGAACCAGGGAATACTGCTGTCGGTATAACTTCTCTCGGTTGTGCTGTTATATTTTGGAACGTTATTTTTTCTGATGCACGTTCACTAGAAATATCTTTCAATGTCATACCTGTTTGTTCTTCTAAATCATCGTAAGATTTTTGTGAGACTTTACCATTTGAAGCTGACGAAACATTCAATATGACATCTGCTACTTTACGTGCTGTATCCATTCTAGGGAGACCATTTTTAACAGTGTCATCTTCCCACGTATCTAACATAATCTTTAATTCATCGTATTGCTCTTTAACTGAGAAACTTACCCCATGAGCACCGACTTTACCTTTTTCTAATAATGGTCCAACTGATACATATTTGTCGTATATAGCTGTATAATCCCTTTCTACAACTGCGAAACCAGGCATCGTTTTACCAGGTATTGCATCAATTTCACCTTTAGACCAATCTTTAACAATTCCGTAAGGTGTTGAAATTTCTTGTTTAGAATCATGTGCTAAAGGCGTTGTTACAACATCTTTAAATGTGCCTTTCATATGTGTCTTCGCTAAATCAGAAACAGATTTTGCTAACGTTTTATAAATATCCCAGTCTGATTTTGATTCCCATAATGGGTCAACTGCAGGGTTAAACGGATGTATGAATGGATGCATATCAGTAGAAGATATATCATGTTTTTCATACCATGTTGCTGCTGGTAATACGACATCTGCATACAATGGTGTTGCTGTCATTCTAAAATCTAGCGCAACTAATAAATCTAATTTGCCGGTTGTTTCTTCTCGCCAAACAATTTCTTCTGGTTTATCTGTTTCATTAGGATTTGCTAATAGACCTGATTTAGTACCTAATAAATGTTTCATAAAGTACTCTTGTCCTTTTGCAGAACTAGAGATTAAATTTGAACGCCATACGAACAATGTTTTTGGATGATTTTTCTTTGCATCTGGATCTTCTATAGCAAATTTAGTCTTTTTAGATTTTACAGATTCAACTGCCCTTTTAAGAATCGCTTCATTTGAGTCATCTCCTGCATCTTTCGCTTCTTCTCCAAACAATAAGCTATTACAATCAAATTGCGGATAAGATGGTAGCCATCCTAATCGAGCAGCTAATACGTTATAATCAGCTGGATGTTGATGTTTCAATTCATTTGATAATGGTGACTGTAATTTATCAACACCAGACTCTTCATATTTCCATTGATCCGTTGCAAAATAGAACCAACTTGTAGCATTTTGAAGTCTAGGTGGTCCTTGCCAATCCTTCGCAAAAGCAATTGTTGACCAACCTTCTATTGGACGACATTTTTCTTGACCAACGTAATGCGCCCATCCGCCACCATTTACACCTTGGCATCCGCATAATATAACAAGGTTTAATATAGAGCGATAGATCGTATCAGAGTTAAACCAGTGATTGATACCTGCCCCCATAATAATCATTGAGCGACCATTTGTATCAACTGCATTTTGCGCTAATTCTCTTGCCACTTGCGTCACTATTGAAGATTTAACACCTGTTACTTTTTCTTGCCATTTAGGCGAATACATAGAATTTTCATCTTCATAACTAGTTGCTTCTAGTGGATGATTTAATCTTCTAACACCATATTGACTTGTCATTAAGTCGTATATTGTCGCGATATAAATTGTTTCTCCGTCTTTATTTTCGATTTCTTTAACGATAATAGGTCTTTCAAAAATACCATTACCATCATTATCAAAATACGGAAATTGAATTGTCATCACTTTTGATTCATGGTCTTTAAAAGATAAAGCTGGATCTATTTCTTTACCATCTTCACCTACTAAATTTAAGTTCCATTTAACGCCTTCTTCATATCTTTGTCCCATCGTTCCATTAGGTATGACAAATTGTTCACTATTTTGATCGTAAACAACTGGTTTCCATTCTGCATGTTCTGTTTCCATACCTAAATCACTAGATCTTAAGAAACGACCTGCTTTATAGCCTTCTCCATGTTTATCAAGTTGTATAATAAAAGGCATATCCGTGTATTGTTTAGCATAGTTGATAAACATCTCTTCTTGTTTATCTTCATAATATTCTTGAAGAATGACATGCGTCATAGCTTGTGCTAATGCTGCATCTGTACCAGGATTTGGTGCTAACCAGTTATCAGCAAATTTTACATTTTCAGCATAGTCTGGTGCGACAGATACGACTTTAGTACCTTTGTATCTAACTTCTGTCATAAAATGCGCATCTGGTGTACGTGTTAAAGGTACATTTGATCCCCACATAATAATATAACCGGCGTTATACCAATCACTTGATTCAGGAACATCCGTTTGTTCACCCCAGATTTGTGGTGAAGCGGGTGGTAAGTCAGCATACCAATCATAAAAACTAAGCATTTCCCCACCTAATAACGATATAAAACGCGCACCTGAAGCATAGCTAATCATGGACATAGCCGGTATAGGTGTAAATCCAGCAATTCTATCTGGACCATATTTTTTCACAGTATATATAATTTGTGCTGCGATGAGTTGTGTAACATCTCTCCAATTGACGCGAACATGTCCACCTTTACCGCGCGCACTTTTATAAATTTCAGCTTTCTGCTCATCTTCAACAATGGATGCCCAAGCGACAACAGGATCTTCATATTCACTTAATGCAGCTTTCCAAAGTTTCCATAACTTACCTCTAACATAAGGGAATTTCACACGTAATGGACTATATTCATACCATGAAAATGAAGCACCACGCGGACATCCTCTAGGTTCAAACTCAGGCATATCAGGTCCACAAGAAGGATAATCAATTTGTTGATTTTCCCATGTAATCACACCATTTTTCACGAATACTTTCCATGAACAAGAACCTGTACAGTTCACACCATGAGTCGTTCTGACAACTTTATCGTGACTCCATCTTTCTCTGTACATTTTCTCCCATTCTCTACTTTTTTCTTCTAATATAGACCAATTCCCATTAAATTTTTCGGTTGGCTTAAAGAATTTCAAACCTAACTTAGACATAGTTAGAACCTCCTATTATTTGCCCTTAATTATCTATATCAATTGTAATTTTTTTCACAATGTTTATGTATTAGGGGATTACCTATACAACATGACGAATTCCCTACATTCTTTTATTTGCGCAAAAAAGCCTCAAACAAAGTGTTTAACTTTGTTTGAGGCTTCGAACATATTATTTATTTTTCACCTTACAATGAACTGTTAACTAATTTCGATAACTTCATCTGCTAAAATTTGAACTTCTTTTTTAGAATGAGACACAAGTATAATCGGTATTTGCCAAGTCTTGAAAATGGACTTTACTAACGCCATACCTTCATCTTTTGTTTCATCATCTAAACTTGAAAATGGTTCATCTAAAAGTAATAAGTTAGGTTTGACACTTAATACTCTACATAATGCAACTCTTTGTGACTCTCCACCAGATAACGTAGATGGATATTGATTTAAACAATTTTCTATACGTAAATGTTTAATCAATTGCTCTGTCTCTTTATTAGGCTCAATCATGTAATGAATATTTTCATGAACTGTCTTATGCGGAAAAAGTTGATAATCTTGAAACAGATAGCCAATATTTCTATCTTGCACTTTAATCACATGCTTTTGATCACTGAGCACTTTTTGATTAATTTCTATTCTGCAAGTTTCCGCTTCAGTAAGACCTGCAATAATATTTAATAATGTGGATTTACCTATACCTGATCGACCAACTATCGCATAAATTTTCGGAGTGTCAGCTTGGATATTTAATGATATCGTTCTGTCTTTAATTAACTTTTTAATTGATATATCAATCATCCATATCTACTCCCATTTATGATTCTTTTGATTTAATATATTAAGTGAGCTAATCACACAAACTGCAAATGCGATCAGTACAATAACCCATAACCATGCTTTGTGTTCCTCACCAGCTTGCACTAAGAAATAAATTTCTAATGGCAATGTGTTCGTTAAACCAGGAATATAGCCAGCAATCATAAGCGTTGCTCCAAATTCTCCTAACCCTCTAGCAAAACTCATCACAACACCCGAGAAAATGGAACGTTTAGATAACGGTAAAATAATCGTTCTAAAAATTTTCCCTTCACTAGCACCCATCGTTCTTGCTGAGTTAAGCATCTTTGGATTAATAGATTGAAATCCATTCATTACATGTTGATACATTAGCGGCAAACTTACAATAATCGCTGCTATTACTGCACCTACCCACGTAAAAATCACATTGATATGCAATACATCAGATAAAAATTGACCGAAAAACTTATTCTTACCGAAGACAATAAGGAGTATAAAACCCATAACTGTCGGTGGTAATACGATTGGAAGCATAATGATGCTTTCAACTACAGGCTTTAATTTACCTTTATAATTGAGCATCAACTTTGCCAGAATAATACCTAGGATACACACAATGATTGTACTGATAATTGTTACTTTAATTGATATCCATAGTGGTGTTAAGTCTGGCATAGCTTTATCTCCTATCCATCAAAGTGATATTCTTTAAGAATTTCTTTAGCTTCTTTTGATTTTAAGAATTCAAACCATTCTTTAGCTTCTTTCTTGTCAGTAACAAGACCAGCTCTATAAGTAATTGGATGATCTAAAGGTGCATCCGCTAATTTAACAACGTTATCGACTTTTTTATCTTTACCTTTATACATATCTGTTGCGTATACAAATCCTGCTTCTGCATTTTCTTTTTGAACATAGTTTAATACTTGTTTTACATCTTTAGCGAAAACAAATGTACTTGTCATGCCGTTATATAAATCTTCTTTTTTCAAATATTCTACAGCGTAACGACCTGCTGGTACACTTTTTTCTTCACCAATTGCGACTTTGTTTGGTGCACTAACATCTTTAATATTTTTGATGCTAGAGTTTTCGTATTTAATGATAATTAATTTATTTTTAGCGTAATCATAAACTTCTTTAACTTTTTTACTATCTTGTAATTTATCAACATCAGAAGTGTTAGCAGACATTAATACGTCTACATCTGCGCCAGCTTCTACTTGTTTACGTAAACTACCTGAACCACCGTAATTGAATTTAATATTCGTATTCGGATGCTTCTTCTTAAATTCTTTTTCTAGAGCTTTAGAAACATCTGTCAAACTTGCTGCTGCTGATACTGTTAACGTCTTGCTTTCAGTTTCTTTTTTAGCTTTATCTTGGTTAGATTCTGTGCTACAACCAGCTAATACAAGTAACAAAGCAAAGACTAATGTTAAAAATCTTTTCATGACTTCTTTCCTTCCTTTTTAGATATGTACAAACTTAATTTACACCTTTATTTATACTATTGTAAGGCTCAAGTACATTTTTTCACAAATTATCCTTAAAGTATAGTGAAATTTGTAATTATAGGGAATATCCTTATTTATTTGAGGCTACTCCCTACCTATTATTGCATCGGTATTTCTTCTAAATCTTTAATCGGTTTTTCATAATAGTCTCTATCTTTTTTAGCGTTAAATCTGTCCGCTTTTTCTACTTTGACTGTTATGTTGTAATCAGGAATCTTAGCGTATTTCTCATATCTACCTCTAGGTAATAAGTAGTTGCCTTCAGGGAAATAGACTTCAATGTTCCCTTTTAATATATCTACATATTTTGCGACACCTTGGAATACGCCGAATCCATTATGTAATACAACTCCTTCACCTTCAGCGATGCTTAACCTATCAGCATCTTCTTTATTCATTAATACATCATATCTTCCACCATGGTTAAAGGATTCATAATCACCATATACCATTGAGTTAAATTGTTTACCTCTTCTTGTCGTTAACATGAAATCATCAGGTTGTCTGTTTAAGTCTGGAATGTCTACACTGATTAAATGACCTTTGCCATCTTCAGTTGGACAAATACCATCTTCACATAACCAAGCGCCACCCCACTGGAAGACATCTCCTTGATTTTTTAAATGTTGGATACCATCATAATCTGGATTTGCTTTAGCAATCTCTTCTCTAATAGACTGACCATCTTTAAAATCAATTAAATGTGCTTGTTCAGGTTTAACACGTTTAGCTAAATCAATATATATTTGCCACTCTGATCTTGCTTCTTTTATTCTATTTTGATTCCCTTCAATTACTGGTGAGTAGTAAACCATGCGTTCTGTCGAAGTAGACGTGCCACCACCATCTTGCTCATATCGTGTCTTCGCAGGTAAAACAATAACCGTTTCTTTCGCATCAACTAAAGTTGACGTATTTAAAATAATATCTTGATGTACTCTAAGTTCTAGATTTTCTAAAGCTTTTTGTATAAATGTTGGGTCAGGCATTGTTTCTAGGAAATTCCCACCGGACATGTAATAACATTTAATTTTACGTTCATGATCATCAGGTAACATTATATTTTCTAACGTTACACCGACCGTATCACCTTGCCAATCCGCGATATCAAATCCCCATAACTTCTCAATACGCTTTTTATTTTCTCCATCAAAAGCACCGCCTGGTAATACAAATGGATCACAGCCCATTTCTCCAGTACCTTGCACACTAGAATGTCCTCTAAACGGCATTAGACCGCTATGTTTTCTACCTAAGAATCCTCTTAATAAAGCTAAATTACATACTTGTGATATATTATCCGTCGCAAACTCATGCATCGTTAATCCTAGTGCCCAGGCAAATACAGCATTTTGAGCATTGGCAAGTTCAAGCGCTAATTTGTAAATTTGATCTTTAGAAATACCACTTGATTGTTCAATCTCTTCCCATGACTGCTTCTCGACTGTTTCTTTAAGTTCTTCATAGTTTGTAACATGTTCCTCAACAAACTTATGGTTAATTGCAGAACCGTATGCTTGTTCTTCCATTTCAAACCAGTGTTTCATAATACCATGCATAAATGCAATGTCACCACCAATATTGACTTGGTAGAATTCGTCTGCAACATTTGTACCAAATAATGCTGATTCTGCTACAGATGGAATCCAATATTTATCCATTGCTGGTTCTTTATATGGATTGATAACGATGATTTTTGTTCCTTTTTTCTTTGCTTCAAGCATATATTTAGTTGAAACTGGCGAAGCATTAGAAGCTACACTTCCCCAAAACAGTAATACGTCCGTACCTATCCAGTCTTGGTAATTCGCGGTTGAAGCTCCAACACCTACTGAACGTTTCATCGCCGTTTTACTAGGTGAATGACATATTCTAGAAGCATTGTCGATATTGTTAGCACCTAAATATCTCGCGACTTTACTTGCAACATAATATGATTCATTCGTAATACCTCTTGAAGTTAAATAAAAAGCATAATTTCTCGGATTCAATGATTTCATTTTTTGTGCTATTGTTTGCATCGCTTCTTCCCAAGAAATACGTATAAACTTACGATCGCCTTTTCGTCTCATCATTGGATAAGGAATACGACCTAATTGTCTTAATTCTGTGCTATTATATTTTCTCAATTCATCTATATCTTGATGTAAAATTTCTGGTTTAATTTCTGGCATTGTATTGAGTCTTAAAACATTAAATCGTGTTGTACACATGTGAGGACCGGTTAAAGTTTGATCGCTTAATCCAGATACACCTAATGCACAACCGTCACAGACACCTTTAGTGATAATATTTTTAGCGTAATTTAAATTATCTTTATTATCCCAAACTATTTTCATTGTATCTCTTATATGTTTAGGCTTTACTTTACCTAGTCCAAAAGGTATTGGACTCACCCAAAATTCTGGTGCCGGCTTTAAATCTTTCTTCATAGGACCTTGATGTTTAGTCTTACCCATTTTTACCCCTCCATGATTTCACTTATATTTATTATATGAAATCACAATATATTTTGAAAGTGCTTTCACTTTATTATTAGTAGGTTACAAAGTAAAATAAACCTATTAAACAATTATTTAAATGGGGAATTATTATGAAGCAAAATATGACTTACAATCTGCCAATATTAAAATACCAAAACGGTCAATTTATTGAGACAACGGATAGCTACGTAACAGAATTTCCTATTACGATTATTATAAACGGAGAAGAGTTTGCAACAATCGTTTGTTCACCTAAAGATTTAGAAGAACTCGTGCTCGGATTTATTGCTTCTGAAGGAGTTATAAAGAAGAAATCTGAAATTAAATCTATTTCAATAGACGATTCTAAAGGTTTTGCGCATGTAGAACTCACGAAAGAGATTGATGTCAATTTCAAAAAGAATACACAACGCATGATTTCGTCGTGTTGTGGTAAAAGTAGAGCGTTCTATTTTAATAACGATGCCGTAACAGCTAAAGTGTCACAATCTAAATTAAACATTACGCCTCAACAAATTATAACTATGATGGATAAACTACATGAAGAAAGTAAGATTTTCAAAGAAACGGGTGGTTTGCATAATGCTGCCATAAGTGATGGAGATGACTTCTATTTACATCGATCCGATATAGGTAGACATAACGCATTAGATAAATTATATGGTTATTGTATAGAACATGACATTCCAATCAGAAATAAAGTACTCATCTTTAGTGGAAGAATTTCCTCGGAAATATTAATCAAAGCATCTAAAATTGGTGTTGGCATCATCTTGTCTAAATCAGCACCAACTAACTTAGCAATTGGATTAGCACATGATTTAAATATAACAGCCGTTGGATTTATAAGAGATGGCAGCTTTAATGTATATAGCCACGCTAATAGAATACAAAACCAATCCTAACAATAAATAAACAGGTTGAGACATCATTGCTGCCTCAACCTGTTTTTATTTGTATTCTTTTAATGTTTCAAATTGAAATCCACTATAAATATAACCTTGTCTTTTATACATATCTTTAGCTGTATCTTCACCATCAGCTACAAGAATTATTGGTTTATCTTTAGCGATTTCTGCTACGAAGGCTTGCATTTTCGTTCCTATACCTAACCTTCTATATATTTCTCGAACACCAAAGCTATCTAATTCTACATACTTCTCATTCATCCATATAAGCAACATACCTGCAGGCTTACCTTTATAATAAGATAATACTTGAATCGGATTATCACTATGTAATTGTTTTTTATTTAATTCAACTTTAAGCTCTGCATAATCTTTGCCATATGCTTCATCTTGTTCATATGATACGTTCAAAAAATCAACAATGTTATCCTCATTCGTTAGAACAACTTCAATGTCTTGATTGGCATCACTTTCAAAGTTCTTCTCAGCATTGATATATAATTCTAACCAACCTGTTTCATAACCTTGAAATTTTAAATATTCTCTTAATTCAATATCGATTGTTTCATTTTCAGGAAAGACAAATTTAAGAAAAGGCTGATTATTTTTTTCATGGATTTCTTTTAACATTGCTTCATCTGCTTTAAACGTATCTATGTCTGGCATTTCTTTATATACAATTTTGTTAGAATCATACTGAATACGTTTATCCAATGTTTGGTAATGTATATACCTATTTGTTTCAGTCAAAACCTTTCCATCTGTTTCTATATCTTTAAATGAAACCATCGTTATTCACCTCATTAAGTATTTCTTAATCGTTTTATTTCGGGTACGTTCTTCAAACTAAATAATAACATAGTTGCTAATATTGCTTTAACAATATCACCTGGTAAAAACGTTGCTGCTAATATGTATCTTTTAGCGATTGAAATATTCATAAATTCACCCATCACAAATCCGCCAATTAAATTGAGTAGTAGAACCCCAATGACAATATTAATTGTTAACGCATATGTAAACGAGAGATCTTTCCACTTTCTATCTATAAAGAATCCAATTAAAAATGCAACAACTGGGTAGCCGAATAAGTAACCAGCAGATGGACCAAAGAATACACCTAGTCCACCTCTACCACCTGATAATAATGGCAGTCCTGTTGCAACAAGTAATAAGAAGATAATTACACTTAATGTACCTCTTTTATATCCTAATAAACATCCCGCTAATATGATACCAATATTTTGTAGAACGATTGGTACCGGCATAAACGGTAATGGAATTGGTGGTATAAATGCTAATACTGAAATAAAAGCAGTAAACATTGCTATAATAACGATATCTTTAGTTTTCAAATTCTTCACTCCTAATATAAGATAACGATATTATACCACATTGTTAACCAATGTAAATTACAGGTTAACAATTATTTTATAAACATGAAATAGCACCATATAAAGCTGAATCATTTCCTTTTGAAGTGACTTCAATTTTGGCATGACCATAATCAGTTGGTAAATAATCATCGATAAATGGTTCAATCAATGAAAGTAGTCTTTCTTCTTGTTTAGAAATACCTCCGCCAATCAGTATTATTTCTGGATCAAACATAATTTGAACTTGCGCAATACCTTCTGCTACGTGTTTAGCCCATTGATTAAGGATGTCTTGAGCTTTTTCATCATTTTGATACGCCAAATCAAATAATTTCTCGACTTGAACCTCTTCATTGTAATTGGCACTGATTAATTTTTTTAAAGCTGTCGTTGAGCCTCTATCTTCATATGTTGTATCCGTTTCTTTGTCATATAATAAATAGCCTATTTCACATGCTCTATACTTTTTACCTTCTAGTAATTGATTTTCATAATATGCGCCACCTATACCCGTACCAATTGTCATTAAAAATATCGATTGAACTGCTCTATCAAACGTTAACAATTCACCAAGTAACGCGCATGATACATCATTATTAACCGCTACTTTACCAGCAATATGTGCTAATGATTGTTTAAAATTTGTACCATTATAATATGGTATCGTAGGGCCAGCATATGTAATTTCACCTTTATGTGAATCAACAACACCTGCAGTAGAAATTCCGACTTCTGGTTTATTTAAGTTAAATTCTTTTGTATATGATTCTACGATTCCCTTAACTGCTTCAACAATACCCCCATCTTTATTATGTGGTGTTTCAATTTTTTGATAACTATGTATTGTGTGGTGGTCATCAATTGCACCAGCTTTAATAAATGTACCACCTATATCAATTGCAATTTTCATAATATCCTCCTAAATAGACAAATGTGTCGTCATAAGTTCTTTAGCTAATTGAACATCTTTATTGGCAATTGCTTCTATAATTTTCTTATGCATTTCATTCGTTTGAATATAATTAATTTCTTTCCCTTCTTCTTCAATATGATAGAAGTAAGACTGAATAACAGAGCTTAATTGTTCAAATAATACATTTCCTGTAGTACTTAATAACGTTTGATGAAATGCCTTATCATTCTCATAATGATTGATAACATCTTCATTTACAATTGCTTTTAATTCACTGATATCCTTATCCAATTTAACGATTTCTTCAATAGCTGCACATTCAAAAATAATTCTCAATGAAAGTAAATCATTTTTCGAACCATTTGCGACTTGAAAACTAAATAGAAATCCTTCAACTAAACTAGAGATATCTGGTGCTTTGATAACCGTTCCTCTTCCTTGAACTGTCTCGATCACACCTGTATGTTCTAGATAACTCAAAGCTTCTCTTACAACTGAACGACTCACGCCATACATTTCAGTAAACGCACGTTCTGTCGGTAAGCGATCCCCTTCTGTCATGCCTTTATCCAAAATATATTGCTTAATTTCTTGTAATACTTGCGACTTCAAACTTTGGACTTCAATCTTATCTAATTTACCCATCATTTTTGCTCCAATTCTTCTATCCACTCAACGACTCTAGACAGATGTTTATTAATAATGTCATGTGCTAAAGTTAAATTTTGTTTCTCAATTGCTTCTATTAAATCAGCATGTTCTTTGTAAGATTTTTCTATATCTTCTTTATCAACGATTTGATTAAACTGGTTCTTATCGAAATACTCTTTAATAACTTTACTCATTGTGATTAATGTTTGATTTTCAGTAAAGATAATAATCGTTTCATGAAAGGCTGAATCATAGTGCGCGAATTTTTGAGATTTGTTGAAAGACTCATAATAAATATCATTCAAATCTCTTAGTTTATTCGCATCGATTACGATTTTATTTTCTATTAAGAGTCGTATCGCACCAAGTTCTAATATTTTACGCACTTCCAGTAATTCTTTAATTTTAAAACCATGCACTTTCATATGTGACTCAAAAAGCATTGATAAATGTTTATTCTTCTCTGTTATAAACATGCCACTTCCTGATTTAACTTGAATGAGACCACTTTGCTGCAAGCGACTAATCGCTTCTCTCACAACTGTGCGACTCACCCCTAATTGTTCGACAAGCATTTTCTCTGAAGGTAGTTTATCTCCATTATCAAATTGATGTTCTGCTATATATTCTTTTAATTTTTCAACAGCCACATCAACGAGTGATGTTCGTTTCATCATTTTACCTACCTCCTCTTAATTATTTATTTTATCATAAGTGATGTATCAAATAATAAAACGATTGACAGAAGAATATGTATTCGCTTACAATATGATTATAAATTGGTCTGACAATATTATCAATTAATAAATATAAAGGAGTTTTTTTAAATGAAAGGATTATATTCTGCATTACTCGTGCCATTTGATGAGGAAGGCAATATTTTAGAATCAGGTTTAAGACAAATCATTCGCCAAAATATCGATAAACAACAAGTAGATGGTTTATATGTAAATGGTAGTTCTGGTGAAAATTTCTTAATGAATACTGAACAGAAGAAGAAAGTCTTTGAAATTGTTAAAGACGAAGTAGGATCAGACGCTAAATTAATCGCACAAGTTGGTGCATTAGATTTAAACGAATCGATCGAATTAGGTAAATTTGCTACAGAATTAGGTTATGATGCGTTATCAGCTGTAACACCATTTTATTACCCATTCAAATTCGAAGAGATCAAGTATTACTACAATGCCATCATTGAAGCTACTGGTAATGAAATGATTATTTATTCAATTCCAGCATTAACTGGTGTTAACTTATCTATACAACAATTTGAAGAACTTTTCGAAAATGAAAAAATCATCGGTATTAAATATACTGCTGCTGACTTCTACTTATTAGAAAGAATTAGAAAAGCATTCCCAGACAAATTAATACTTTCTGGCTTTGATGAAATGCTTATTCAAGCTGCTGTGTCAGGTGTAGATGGTGCGATTGGTTCAACTTATAACATCAATGGACAACGTGCTAGACAAATCTTTAATTTAGCTAAAGAAGGCAAAATTGAACAAGCATATGAAATTCAACATGAAACAAACGATATTATTGAGCAAGTATTAGCTTTAGGTATTTATCCTACTTTAAAAGCTGTTCTTAATGAAAATGGCATTGAGGCTGGTACGACTAAACGACCACTCGCGCCATTAGATGAAGCATCACTCAAAAAAGTTAAAGAACTTGTTTCTAAATACAATTTATAATTATTTGATGTACAAAGGGGATGTCATATTATGAATGAAGTAGGATTTGGTACAGGAAACTGGATTGCATTAATTTTATATTTAATTGCAACGTTATTAGTAGGTGTATATTTTACAAAAAGAGCTGGTCAAGATACAGACGCGTTCTTCAAAGCAAAAGGTAGAGTCCCTGCATGGGCAGTTGGATTCTCAATTTATGCGACAACTTTAAGTGCGATTACTTATATGGGAACACCAGAAAGAGCATTTAATACAGACTGGTCTTATGCAGCAGGAAATATCGCCATTATCGCGATCATTCCATTACTGATTTATTTCTATATTCCATTCTTCAGAAAGCTTGATGTAACAACAGCTTATGAATATTTGGAAGAAAGATTTGGTATCACAATGCGTGTTATTGGATCTTTAGCATTTACATTATTCCATATTGGTCGTGTTGCGATTGTTATTTATTTACCAACATTAGCAATCACTTCCGTTTCAGATATTAACCCATATTTAATCGCAGCGTTAGTTGGATTATTATGTGTTATCTATACGTTTATGGGCGGTATAGAAGGGGTTATTTGGAGCGACGTTATTCAAGGTATTATCTTATTAGGTGGTGCTGTTGCCGTTATCTTCTTAGGTGCTTTCCAAATTGATGGAAACTTCGGTACAGTCTTAAATGAAGCTGTACAAGATAAGAAGTTTGTCTCAGTGGATAACTGGAAATTCGGGACTGCTGCCGCTGCAATTCCAATTATATTTATTGGTTCTATCTTTAATAACTTACACCAATACACTGCCAGCCAAGATATCGTTCAACGTTATCAAACAACTGGTTCAATATCATCAACAAACAAATCATTATGGACTAACGGGTTATTAGCGTTTATTACAATCCCTATCTTCTACGGAATGGGAACTGTGTTGTATTCCTTCTATAATAATGTTACATCTTTACCAGAAGGATTTAATACATCAGCTATCGTACCTTATTTCATTCTGACACAAATTCCACCATTTGTTGGCGGATTATTAATCGCTGCTATATTTGCTGCAGCACAATCAACAATTTCTTCAAGCTTGAACTCAATTTCAGCCTGTGTAGTTGTCGATTTAAAACAAAGATTTTCTAAAACAAATAACGCTAAAAATGATGTATTATTAGCAAGAATCATCATTATTCTTGCAGGTGTCTTTGGTACATTAGCATCATTATACTTAATTAATCAAAAGACAAACGAAACTTGGGATTTATTCTTACTTGTAACAGGACTATTCGGTGTACCAATCGCCGGCGTGTTTGCAGTAGGTATATTCACTAAGAAAGCCAATACTTATGGTGTTATCATCGGACTAATCGTCGCAGCAATCGTTTCTTACTTTGTAGGAAAAACAGATATCACACCATTTACAGTATCCGTTATCGGTTTCTTTATCGCATTTATTGTAGGTTACTTAGCAAGCTTACCATTCGCAAAACACAACAAGAATATCGTAGGCTTAACCATTCATACAATTAACGATCAATACGTGAAAGAAACAAAATAATGAACTATATTAAAAGCAGGGACATCGGGGTCCCTGCTTTTTATTTTTTATTTTTTATATAATGTTCTTTAATCTTCTTTATGACCTTCCCCTAATTCTAATTCCTTTCTAAGTGCACGTTGTAAAGTCTGACTAAAGTTAATTTTCTTTTTTTTGCCTAACTCTACCATATATTTAGGGAGAGTTACCATTTTATTTACCGTCTTATTTTCTTCACGTAACCTCACAATATTTGTGTCTACTTTAACTAGCTGAAGTTGTTGCTGACTTTTTAAATTTCTTGCAAGATCATGATAGTTAGTAGGATTAGGAATATAATCATGGTCATCCTCCATTACTAATAAATGACCTCCTAGAGCATCAGAAGCCATATCAATAGCATCCTCTATATTTTCACCAAAAGTATTAGCTCCAGGCAGATCAGGAAATGAAACATTGTAAAATTTATCTTCTTTTTCTAATAAGGCATAAAAATGGTATTTCATATCATCCACTCCTATTATATTACTTCTATTGTTATCTCATTTTTTACTTATATTATATCACCACTAAAACATATGTTTAAACATATGTAAATTTTTAAGACAATAAAAAAGCAGAGACTGACGTCCCTGCTTTTTATATTCTGATAATGAGAATCGGTGTTATAGCATTTGCTATTGATTATTCAGCTTTTTTAAGAATTTCATCTTTTAAGTATTTACGTTGCATTTCTAATGAATATGGATCGTTATACCAGAATGTTTGTGCATCAATTTCGATGACTTTATCATTTTTAACTGCTGGAATTGATTTCCATGATTCAGTTTTAGTGAATTCTGGTTTTGCTTGTCCTTTTGTTACTGGTAAGAATAAGTAATCTCCAGAATATTTTTCAATTTCTTCTTGAGAGATTTTTTTCCAACCGTCTTTCTTAACATCTTTTTCAATGCTTTCTGGCATTGCTAAACCGAATGCTTGGTATAATACTTCTGTTCCTCTACCCCAGTTTTCACCGTAAGTATAGATGTCTTTTTGGAATGCTTCAATAACTGATACTGTAGTATCTTCGCCGATTTTATCTCTAATTTCTTTCCCGTCTTTAGAAGTTTCTTTCTTCCATTTTTCTACCCATTGTTTAGCTTTATCTTCTTTACCAACTAATTTACCTAATTCTACTTGCATGTCTAAGTAATTGTGTTTTGCATAGTCATAAGGAATTGTTGGAGCGATTTTATTATATTTCTTTAAGTTTTTATCTGCGTTATATGTAATGATTAAGTCTGGTTTTAATTTAGCTACTTGTTCAACATTGTCTTCACTAACTTTTTCAATACCTTTAATTCTATCTTTAAGTATTGGTGTTTGATCTGTAGAAGCTGGTACACCCACAGGTTTAACACCTAAGTGTAATAAGCCACCAACGTATGATGGTGCTAGTACAACAATACGTTTAGGGTTTTTCGGGATATCTATTTTTTTACCGTCGTCTAATTTATAACTTACTGTCTCTTTACTTGATTTTGTTTTACTGCTGCTCTCTTTCTCATCAGATTTATTGCCACAAGCAGCAACAACTAATGCTAAAGCCATAATAAACACTAAAAGTTTCTTCATAATTATCCTCCCAATTGATAATGACTCTCATTTTCATCTTTGTCTATTATATAACCCTTCAATATATATAGCAATAGAATTTTTAAATTTATATAACTTTTTTATTCTATTTTACAATAATAATGATGTATGCAAATACAACAAAAAAATACCGATAAAAGACGTTACGTCATTTTATCGATATTTGAATATTATGATTTATTTTTACTTGGTAAAGTTTTAACAAAAGTGAATAATACAACAGTTTGGAAGAATAGCATGATGCAAAGACCTATGCGAATATAAAAATGATCAACCATCCAAATTGAAAAGCCTACTACGATATATACACTTATAAGCAGTTCGAATTTTTTCTTTAAAGTGTACCCTCTATATTTTTGAAAATCTTCTACATATTCTTTATAAACTTTTGTGCTTACTAACCAACTATGGAATTTATCTGAACTTTTAGCAAAACAAAATACTGCTAATAATATAAAAGGTGTTGTAGGTAATAACGGCAATACAGCGCCAGCAAATCCTAATATAGTAGCAAGTATACCAACTGATATTAATACAAATTTCATGCGGAAACCTCACTTTTAACTCATTATGTTCATTATAAGAACGCATATTATAAAATTGCAAGTAAAACATTTCAACTTATTGTTTAATAATTTATCAAATGCTAAAATTAATTAATTAACATCTTTTAGAATCGAGGGGCTTATAAGTGCAAAACAAACAACTAAAAGGTACTTTATTAGTGATGCTTGGCGCTACTTTTTGGGGATTAGGTGGAACAGTTACTGAAAAGTTATTTACAGAATATCATTTACCTGTTTCATTATTTGTAGCTGAAAGATTGATATTAAGTGGATTTTTCCTTTTGCTCATTGCAAAATTAATTCAGAAACATCCTTTAACAAATATATTTAGAGTCAAACATTCATTATTTCAATTGATTATATATGCTTTATTCGGCATGTTAGGTGTGCAATACACATTTATGGCGACAATTGATAAAGGTAATGTTGCAATCGCTACTTTGTTACAATTTTTAGCACCAGTCGTCATATTACTATATTTACTGATCACTAGAAAAAGCAAATTTAGAATAACAGATATCATCATTATTGTGTGTTCACTATTTGGAACGAGCTTATTATTAACAAATGGTGATTATGCCACATTATCAGTCCCTCCAAATGCAATCGTATGGGGATTATTAACAGCTTGTGCAGCTGCTTTTTATACTGTATATGCTGTTAAATTATTTTTAAATTGGCCATCTCTTGTTGTTATCGGTTGGTCAATGTTTATTGGCGGTATTGCACTTTCAATTATCAACTTAGACTTCTCATTTCCTTGGCATTTATTAGATGTTCAAGGTGTGATTTATTTCATCTTTGTGATCACTTTCGGAACGATGTTTGCTTTTTGGATGTATTTAGAAAGCGTGAAGTATATTAGCCCACAAACAACTGCATTATTTGGTGTGCTTGAACCCGTAACAGCAGTTATATCTTCTGTTCTATGGTTAAAAGTACCATTTGGATTGTGGCAACTTATTGGCATGATTGTCATCTTGGTTGTCGTACTATATATGTCAGTAGGCATGAAACCAAGACGTAAAAAACGTAAAAAAGTCATACAAACAGATCAATTATAATAAAAAATTGGGTTGAGACATGATGTTATGTCCCAACCCAATCCTTTTATTTAAGTTTACTTCTTTCTTCTCTAGCTTTTTTAGCTAATTTTGTAATGGTTACATCATCCATCGGCGGATTGTGTAAGCCAGCTCTTATATCTCTATAATAGCGTTGCAATGGCCTTTCCATTTGTAAGCTTTTCGCACCTACAATTCTCATCGCGATATCGATGATTTTAATAGAGTGATTCACAACAACATGTTTAGCTGCACCTAATTCAACATCTATAACCGCATCTGTTATAGAAGGATTTAAATATTTATTGATTACACTATATATATAATGTCTTGCTGTCGTTAATTCTAATTCCATCTGACCAATATTTTGTTGAACAGCTGGAATATCAGCAATTACGCCATCGATACTTCCAGGACTATATTCATTTGCAAAATCAACAGCATAATCTCGTGCTGCTTGGCCAATACCTAAGTATACTGCTGGAATATGTAAATTCCACGGGTTGATATTATTGCCTCTTGGGCCATTCGCAACTTCTACTAAGTATTTCTCATGTACTTTAACATCATCTAACACTAAATCATGACTTTCAGTAGCACGCATACCTACCATATTCCAATTCTCTGCTATTGATAAACCTTCAGATTCTCTTGGTATTAAAAAGAAACCGAGTGCTTCTTTTTCAGGTACATATGCACCAACAAGAAAATGCGTTAACCTTTGACTCATTGTTGTAAATGTCTTAACACCATTTATAATGTAATGATCTCCGTCACGATCAGCATGTGTACTTGGACGTGCGCCTCGAGTTGGACTGCCTGTTTCCGCTTCACTTACAGCTCTATTAACAATCGCACCATTTAATACTTCTTCAGCAAATTCATCTAATAAATCTTGCGTCCATAATTTTTCTTGATAAATTTGACCAACTACACCCATATGCCAACCAATGGCTAATGCCGTCGCACCATCAATTCTACCTAGTGTTTCTTGGAATAAAATGATATCTTCTGGTGTCGCACCTTCGCCACCATATGATTTAGGAAGTACAATTTTCGTATAGCCTTCATCAATTAACCAATTTATATTTTCATATGGAAATTCTGAATTTAAATCATTTTTTTCAGCGTATTTTTGTAATGACGCTTTATGATTTTCTATTTTATTAACCCATTTTTGTTGGAATTCATTCTTAATAAATAAATCTCTACTCATCGTGTCCACACTCCTTATTATCACTTTATCATTGTATTTATTTGCTTTCAATATATATCCGAGCATACCAATAAGTTTTTATAAAAAACAGGCAATACTGAAATTCACGATCGGTATCAGTATGTGCCTGTATAAAATTAATGATTAATATGACTCTCCAAGTTCATTGAAGTCTTGGTCATTGTATTTTTCTTCATCTAATTGTCCTGTAATTTTAGCAGTAGCTGTACCAGCTAACATTGAATCATTAACATTCAATGCTGTTCTACCCATATCGATTAATGGCTCAACTGAAATTAATACCCCTGCTAAAGCAATAGGTAAATTCAATGTTGAAAGTACGAGTATAGCGGCAAATGTTGCACCGCCACCTACACCTGCTACACCAAATGAACTGATGACTACAACACCGATTACAGATAAGATAAACGGTAAATCAATGTCAATACCTGCACTTGGCGCAATCATCATAGCTAACATCGCTGGATATATACCCGCACAACCATTTTGTCCGATTGATAAACCGAATGAACCTGCAAAGTTAGCAATACCTTCTGGAACACCTAATCTAGTTGTTTGTGTTTGAACATTTAATGGTAACGTTCCTGCACTTGATCTAGACGTAAACGCAAATAGTAACGTTTCACTAGCTTTTTTAACATAAGTAGCTGGGTTTAAACCAACAACAGATACTAAGATTAAATGGATGATGAACATCGTAATTAATGCTGCATAAGAGGCCACAACAAACTTACCTAATGTCCATACTGCTTCAAAGTTACTTGTCATCACCGTTTTAGTCATAATCGCTAAAATTCCGTAAGGTGTTAATCTTAATACAAAAGTAACGATTCCCATAACTAAGGCATAAATCGCATCTATACCTCTTTTGATTAAGCTACCTTTTTCAGGTTCTTTTCTCATCACACGTAAGAAACTAAATCCAACAAATCCTGCAAATATAACAATCGCTATTGTTGAAGTTCCTCTAGCACCTGTGAAATCTAAGAATGGATTTGCAGGTAACAATTCAAGAATTTGTGATGGTAAATTATTAGCCGTCATATCTTTAGAAGTTTGTTCAATTTCTTGACCACGACTATTTTCCACACTACCTAAATCTATTTGTGATGCATCTAAATTGAATAGCATCGCATAAATAATACCAACTAAAGCTGCAACAGCAACCGTTCCTAATAAGAATGTAAATATCCAAGCACCAGCTTTAGCAAAGTTTTGACCAATTGTTATTTTAGTAAATGCTGAAACAATTGATATAAAGATAAGTGGCATCACGATCATTTGTAATAGTTTTACATAACCAGTACCTACAATATCAAACCATGAAGCTGTCGACTCTGTTACTTTAGAATCTACACCGTAAATAAGATGTAAAGCTAAACCAAACACAATCCCTATTCCTAAACCAATAAGAACACGTTTAGAGAACTTTACATGTTTCTTATTTAAATAACCTAATAAACCAATAAATAATAAGAAAACAATAATATTAATAACTACCCAAAGTGTTTCCATTAAAGGACCTCCCAAAAACATTTAATTCCGATACATTAAATAAGAATACACTTTAAAAATATGTTTTGCAATACGTTTTTCTTTTTCTAAAATTTCAGATAAATACAATCAAAAAAACATACTAAGATCATTGTTTGAATAAACTTAGTATGTTTTAAATTATAATGATTTTTTTAATTACTTACGGTCGCTTTAGTTACAGTTCGTCCCACTTTTGTTACTAACGGCCTCCTTAGTTACAGTTCAACCAACTTTTGTTACTATAGGCCTCCTTAGTTACAATTCCACCGACTTTTGTTACTAACGGCCTCCTTAGTTACAATTCCACCGACTTTTGTTACTATAGGTGCTCTTAGTTACAATTCTGCCGACTTTTGTTACTATGGCGGCTCTTAGTTACAATTCTGCCGACTTTTGTTACTATAGGCGTCCTTAGTTACAATTCCACTGACTTTTGTTACTAACGACCGCCTTATTCACAATACAAGACTGTCTTCAAATGTCCAAGATTTATCGGTTAATATATTTCTATAGAATGGATCTTTACCGATTAACTTAATTTCATCTGCTAAGCTTTCGACTTCATCTAAATGGTGAGTTGTTAATATAATGAGTCTTGTTGTTTTTAAATGATTTAATAATTTATGAATATCAAATCTAGATTTCAAATCAATACCTACTGTTGGTTCATCTAAAATTAATATACTTGGATTTCCGAGCAGTCCGATTAATAAATTAACTTTACGTTTTGTTCCTCCAGAAAGCGAAGAAATTTTTGCTTTTCTTTCATATAAATTTAACTGGTTACAGTAATCTTCTATAAGCTCTGAAGATATAGGTTGTTTATTTAATGCTTTAAAAAATTCTATATTTTCGTTAACTGTCATATGTTCAAATAGTGCAATATCTTGAGGTATATAACCTATGATTTCTTTGATTTTTTTATTGCTTAACTTTTTCCCAAAATAACGGATATCTCCACTATCTGGATTTTCTAATGCTGTAATCATTCTAAGTAATGTCGACTTACCCGCACCATTTTCCCCTAATAATACAGTCAGTGTTTTATCTTTAAATGTTGTATTAAAGTCATGGAAAATTTCTTTATCTTTATACTTCTTTGATAAATGCTCTATTGTAATCATGTATACACCTCCTAAACTTGAAAATACAAATATAGACAACTTATTGCGATAGACCATATGATAGACATAAATAATTTATGACTAAGCGTATTTATTTTAAATAAGAATATACTTAAGACACTTTCATATATAAACAATGTCATCAATAAGACTAAATAAAATACAATGCTTAATGACCATGATAGTAGTAAACTCGTGATGACTACAATCGCGAATAATAATATGACATGACTCAATATATAATACGTAAATAATTTTAATTTTGTGCCATTAAACATCATTAATCGCTCTAGTGCAGCATTTTGTTTCAGTCGTTGATGCAATACAATTTGACTACAACTTACAATTAATAGTAATGCAACATATACTGCTGCACCAATCGAAACATCTGAATGCTTTTGAACTGCATGGTGTTCCATTTTAGAGTGAGGCGTATTTTTAATATATGCTTTTTTAATTTTTTGCATCGATACATCTTGTTTGGATTTCTTTAAATGATCCTCAATGATGACGGGTATTTGCTGTTTGTATAAAGCTTTACTCGTCACTTCTAATGCAATTTCTCCAATGAAATCATCTTTGTAATATAACGGAATGCTATCACGTAGACGATTTTCTTTTAACCGTTTACTAAAATCATCAGGTATTTGTAAGCTTACAATTGCTTGCTTTTTTTGAATGACATCTTCAATATATGCCTCATTCTTAGGTAAACGTATAACTTCTAAATATTTTGTTTGCTCTAAAGTATGCACTAGCTCTTTTGAAGATTGAGATTCATCCAAATCTTGAACTGCTATTGGCATTTTAAATAATTGATTGCTAGATGCTTGAACACCTACAATGATCAATATTGTAATTAACAGTAACGCCACTAAAGTTACATATTGTTTCCATTGCTTTTTAACAACTAAATGAAAGATTGATTTCATCGGCGATACCTCCAATACAAAGCAGAGATTACTAATACAAGCATAATACCTAAATGCCAATAATACATTGGATGTGTGTCAATGATGTAATTATTTAAAAGCATTTCTACTAGCTGATTAAACACAATTGAAAATGGTAATGCCTCAATCAATCCTGCACTCAAACTTTTCAAATAAATGATTGGAATCACAGCGCCAGATAACAATAAGATTACTAGCGTTAATAAAACTTTAAACAAATAATTCAATATATTTCTAAACGCAATATCTATAAACAGAAATACTAAAAATATCATAACTAAATAATAAGCGATATCTAAAATAAGTTGCCCAATATTATACATTTCAAAATCTGGTTTAAGAAAATGTATGATAACCCATAAACCAAGTATGCTCCATAGTGTAGTATAGAAAAGACTAAACACACCCCTTACAATTGTTAACTTTTCATAAGAGAAATGATACATGCTTAATCGTTCTTTTAATGCATCTTTTTGATTCATTTTTAAAATGCTAAAAATTGAAAAGAAGAAGAAAAAGATAGATACAAAATAAGTAGAAATTGTATAATAACTGAACGTATCAAATACTTTGATAGGCTCATCATCAAAGGAGCCGCTTCTATTTAACCCAGTAAATAACATATCTGTCATCATCGTTAACAATTCATTTTCGGATGCACTAGGATAAAGAGATGTATATGACATCGCCCCACCCATCGACAACATTAACCGGCTATATACCGAATCTGTTAACTGCAAAATAATAATACTTTCAACTGATTGTTTATCATATGTATTCACAACTATTGGTAACTCACCATTTTTATAAAATGCTTTCGTCATGCCATCTTTAAAGACAAAATAGCCATCAATTTTCTTTTTTGATAATAGTTGTCGAGCTTTCTCTTCATTATAATGCTTTATAGACAAATCATTTCCGAGTGATTGCCCATCACCTATCGCATTTAAAATTAACTTTGTTTCTTTAGATTGATCTTTATCTACGATTCCAATTGTAAACGCCTGATCTTTTTCATTTACTTGGTTAACCCCAATCATAACGGCCAACACAGCTAAAAATAATAATAAAATATATGCAATCAAATACCACTTTTTAATTAAAAAAGAGTGGTATATGTTGAACAATTTTATTGTCGACATATAACCACTCCTCTCTAATTATTGAATATCTTTCGCAAGATCTTCTCCTAAATCTTGTAGCTTATCTTCTATTTCTTTTGTTAAATCATCAACTTCTGAGTCTGATAATGTATTAAAGTCAATCGCGCCATCTTTCTTGAATTTAATGTCTTTTTTCAGTTCAGTTTTACCATCCATAATTAATTTAATATTTTCACCATTCACATCGAAATCAACATTTAATTTTTGTTTTTGTTGATTGTTTTTAGTGTCTGTTGTTAAATTATGGTCGTAATTTAAGTCTAAGCTTTGACCGCTAGATGGTGCAATCGTCACTTTACCTTTATCTGTACGTTTATCTCCATCAACTTTAGATTTATTATCTAATTTTAATGTTGTTGTTGAGTATGAATTTTCTTTGATTTCTAAATCATATTTATCGCTAATTTCATCTTTACCAGTTGATTTACCTTTAAGTGTAAGTCCACCGTCTTCACCTGGTGCTGATACTTTATAATCTACTTGTACGCCATCATCGATAACATTTGTACCTTGAATTCTAACTTTTTCATTATCTTTATTTGTAATTGTTAAGTCACGTTTCAAGATTTCTTTACCGTCTACGTAGATGATAGATTTCACTTTAGGATAATTTTTTACATCTTCGTCTTTAGCTTTCTTCAATAAATCTTTAATTTCTTTATCGTACTCTTTTACATTACCTTGTTTTTCTACGATGTTTTTAATATCTTCATCTTTTTTAGCTTCTTCAAGAATTGCTACAACGATTTTCTTAGTATCTTTTTCACTTAAGTTCATTGTTACTTTTTTCAATTCTTTTTCATCATCAAAAATCTTAACTTTTTCTTTATCTTTTTCAAAGTTATCGTCATCTAATTGATCAACAAATAAGTCACTATATCTTTTTGAGATTTTGTCGATTTGATCTTGAGAGATTTGAGAGCTAGATAAGATCGTATTTAAATTTAAAGAATCATTTGTAATTTCTTGTCCGTCTGTTGAATCTAATGATTCACCAGTAGCTTTTTCGATTCCTTTTTTAATTTCATTATTTTTTACTTTATATATGTCTTTAAATAATGGTGTTTCTAAATATTGATTATTTTTGTCTGCGCTCCATTGGAAGTTACCAATCTTGTTGTCTGCAATTGTAGGTTCAATACCTAATTTAGAGTTTTTCGCTTTAGGATCATGCCCCACATTAAAGACAATATTCGTTGAGTCGATAACTGACTTTGGTATGCCTAATTGAGAAACTAATGAATCTGATACTTCTGCTCCAAATTTGAATGATGTTTCATAAGATTCATCTTTCATTTTATCTTGGAATTCAGTTTCGTTTTCAAATCTGTCGTTAAAGTATTCTTTCCAAGATTTTGCTGATTCTTGTTCACTTAATAAATATGTATTCTTTGGCGTATTTGTTAGAAAATAATATGTTGCTGCGCCACCAATTCCTACTATTGCAAGAAAGGCTACTACAATTCCTATAATTAGTAACTTTAATTTAGTAGACATTTAAACACCTCTTTTTAAAATTTATAACCATATCATAACAAATGTTACAACATTATGACATAATATTTTAAAAATAATTATATTTTTTTGTAAATACACATTTTTCCTGGCGTATTATAACTCATCTTCATTTTATTTTTTTTCATTTTGATAATTTGATATTTGGATGGCCATAATGCTGGTATATATGCATATCCCAGTATTTGCTTCCATAAAGGATCTATATAATAGTAATACTCATCATCATATCCAATTAATAAAGTTACATGGATATTTGTAACATAGGATTTACCTTTATCACCGATTTTAAAAATTTTGCGAATCGGTTTAGCTCCTAATGTCGTATGATATATTACAACCGGATGACCTTTATCAATTATCTTCTCTAGATCTTCAAGTTCAGTACCCGTACCATCAATAATTTCTGAATCATATCTATTTAGAAATTCTGCAAGTACATTCGGAAAAATAGTTTGATGATGTCCAAATTTGATTAGAAAATGATTGCCTACATATCCCTTTTCTGGGTTATCTGAATGTGTTGGCCACTTTCTCATAATAGTCGTTGCATTAATATCTTTATTATAGAAATTAAGCAGCATCGAACTTGCCGTACCTTCACACCCCATAACCATTGGTATAGGAAATAATTGACTTTTCGGTTTAACATTTAATAATTCGCCCATAGAGGTTCTCCTTTTACGATATCTTCTTAAATAAATTCGTTTGTTTATACATATAATATATCATTTAACATTTAACTACATAGTATGAAAAAGCGGGACAGAGCATCTTTTACTAAAAAGATTTCTTTATCCCGCTTCTCGATATTATTATAGTATTTCAGCTTCAATTTCCATTAATAATTTTTTTATCTTTTTATGTTGAACTTTTGATACTTGTAACGCAACTGTTCTCTCATCTTGATCATTTCTCTTTTTAGAAATAAGTCCTTTTTCTTTTAAGTTTTGCACGGCTTTTGAAATATAATATGGCTTAAATTTAGATTGTTTAATGATATCTTTAACGTTGTAACAATCTTTTTCTCCTTTATATATATAAACTAAAATATATATTTCTTCAAACGAGAGTGCAAATTGACTTTTGATATTTGCGATATAATCTTTTGATTTCCTAGTTGTAACAACTAATTCAACGATGTTTCTGATTGGTACTGATACTGATTCCATTGCAAATCAACTCCTTAAAATAATCTAATAAATAGTTGAATTGGTATATTGTGCAATCTTTAGTATCTATAGCATTTTTCCCTTTCAACACAATGATTTAATAATATTTATTATTTTATAATGACTTTTAAAAACATTCAATAAATTTTCAAACAATCACTTTTCAACATTTCCAACTTTACGAAAAACCCTTATATATCAAGCCTTACAGCGTACATTTTACAAAAAAATTACCTGTGTATATAGTTTTTATTTATGACATTTTAAAAAAATATTACTTTTTAAATATAAAGAATTCCTACCATAAATTGAATAATATATAATAATGATGATGGCAGATTTTCTTTTGCATTTTCCTAATTTTGTTTAAAACAAAAAATCTGGTACATCTTAATGTACCAGATTTAAAGATTGTATATTATTTTTTCTTACCTAATGTATCAACGAAACTTAATGCAGATAAACCTAAAAGTGTCAAAGCATGTTTAGCACCTTTAAAGCCATGTCCAGCTTCATAGTGTTTATATGCTGCAACTGTCATAACCGAACCTACAAGTACTGAACCTAATCTTGATAAAGATTTGTTGCAAGCACTTAAGAATAAGAAGATAGAACCTACTAATTCAAGTCCACCAGCTAATTTCATAGCATTTCTTGAAAGGCCGAATCCTTCTTCGAATTGTTGAGCCATACCGTCGTCATCTTTCACTTTTGGTTGACTTGAATCAAAAATTTGTTTACCTACATATACATTTAATAAATATCTTAACATTACTTAATTTCCTCCTTATTTTTCATATATTCATCTACAATCGGTTTAACTTGCTCACCTAATAGTTGAATAGATTTTAATACTTTTTCATGTGGCATAGAGCCTACTGGTAAATGTAACATAAATCGATTAATACCTAAATCTTCATGCAGTTTAATAATTTTAGCTGCAACTGTTTCAGGACTTCCAACAAACAATGCACCATGAACAATTTCTTGTTCGAATTTTTCCATTGAATACGGTGGCCATCCACGTTCTCGGCCTAATTGATTTATAACATATGCACTTGATGGATAATATTCTTCCATAGCTTGTTCATCAGTTTCAGCAATGTAACCCCATGAGTGTGTCGCTACAGGTAATTTAGATGTATCAAAACCATTTGATTCAGCAACAGCTTTGTACATTGCCACATTACGTTTAAAACGACTTGGCGCCCCTCCTATAATAGCATAAGTGATAGGTAATCCCAATTTTCCTGCTCTCATAGAAGATTCTGGATTACCTCCAGTTGCTAACCAAATAGGTAATTTATCTTGAACTGCTCTTGGAAATACTTTTAAATGATCAATTGCAGCTCTTGTTTGTCCTTGCCAAGTCACGGTTTCATTTTCATTAATTTGCATTAATAAATCTAATTTTTCTTTATAAAGTAAATCGTAATCTTTTAAGTCATATCCGAAAAGTGGAAACGACTCAATAAATGATCCTCTACCTGCCATAATTTCTGCTCTACCGTTACTAATCGCATCTAATGTAGCGAATCTTTGATAGACCCTAACAGGATCGTCAGATGATAATACTGTTACTGCTGATGACAATCTAATGTTTTTAGTTTGACTAGCCGCTGCTGCTAATACTGTAACTGGATCTGATACTGCATAATCTTCTCTATGGTGCTCCCCTAATCCATAAATATCTAATCCTACTTGATCAGCTAGCTTAATTTCTTCAACAATTTGATTAATTCTTTCATGTGCAGGGAAAGGTTTGTCCACACCATTAATTGGAGAGATTTCAGCAAATGATGATAATCCTAATTCAAATTTCATGTTCTCACCTCGATATAATTATTATACTAGATATAATTATAGTACTAAATTGTCATTTGTCAATAATATTAATCAAAATAAAAAAGTAGCGCATGAACTTCTGTAGAAGTTTGTGTGCTACTTTTTTTGTTTAATGATTATTTTCTAAATTGCATAACTTGATAATAGACTGTTTTAAAGGCATCTCTTGTTCATAAATCCTTAACTGATCGATTGTTTCTGGATTTAAATAAATACATTTTTTAGGTTCTCCGTTTTGAAATGCAACAATTGCTTCTCCATCTTCACTACCTTCAAACATTCTATCAACGTCTGAAAAATATTGACTCAAAATATAAATTAATGCATCACTATATCTTTCACGGTCTTGTTTATATAATTCAACTTGATCATCTTGTATATAATACGCATCAACAATAGTCATGCCATCTATTTCAGATATTTCATGCGTAATATCTTGATTCAGTTGTTCTCTCTTAAAAAATTTAAACAACGTAAACGATCCCCTTCATTTATCAATTAATTAGATTTACTTCTTTGATATTCCTGATACTCAAAAAATACTTGGAATAGCATGATTAACATTGCAGGATGATATTTTGAATTAACAATTTCAATATTATGATTGGATGCAATTTTAAATCTTTCAGACTTAGTCTCCATGACTAAATTATTTGCTTCATCTGTTACTTTTACAGATCTAGATATAAACCCTGATTCAAACAATAAAGTATCGTTTTTTTCACCATTAAATATTATTCTAGGTTTAAATCCAATTTTTGTTTCGAATGTACCTATTTTAGTATCGTTCTTAAATACTTCCCAAACAGTTTTAAAAGGTGTCTTTAACTTTCCTTCAATCGATCTTTCTTGTAACACTTTAAAAGTGCCGCCTTCAAATTCAATCATAAAATTATGTTTCTTTCTTCCTAACAACGCAAATGTTTCTTGTCTAGTGGACGTATAATATAAGCTTAGTATAAATGCAGGATTATTGTGTTCATCATAGACTTCGATTGGTTTTGTTGATGCACCGAAAAAGTTTTCTTTGAAATGAAAATGTGACATATTAACCTCCTGAATGAGTTGTTATTATGCTCATTCTACCATAGCTAAATTTTGTTCACCATCTTTAATATTTTGTGATTTTAGTACATTTTCTATCATTAATTTAATCAACTTTTCTTTATCCTTCTTAATTGAAACTAATACAATTCGTTCATCTGTATTTGATCTTTCTTTATCAAGATAGTTTAACTTTACAAGTGCCTTTATAGATTTATTGATTTTTACTAAATCCCATCCAAACTGATCTTTAATATCTTTTAATGTTCTACATCCATTTTTAGACATCTCTATAAATAATAAAATCATAAATTGATCGATGTTCATTCTATATTCATGATTGATACTGAGATGTATATCATTCATCACACGATTAACCTCTATCACATAATCAACGAAACAATCCATATTTAAGTCTGGATAAATCTCATTTAAATTATGCTGAAGATCCATTTCTATTTGATTAATTAATTGAGATATTTTCGATTTGTGACGAGTTTCTACTATTATAATGATTTTTCTCTCATCTTGCTTTAATCGTTCTTTTTTATAATAGTTCAAATCATGTAAATAGGATATGACATGAGTTAACATCGTTTGATTAATACGAAGTACTTCTTTAAAATCTAGAGCTGTATATTTTCTTCTATTTTGATTATCGTTAATAAACTGCAAAATTTTTAAATGATAAATATTTAATGCGTAATTTTTCTTTAGTATTTTCTTCACTTGAAAATTTAAATAATTTAATTTCAATAATTCGTTCTTATATTCAGTCATAGCTCAATACCACCTTATTTTATTTTTTGTTTTATATAGATATGCTTAATGACATCAGCTGAAGAATCATAATCTATTACTAATTTTCTTAACTCTTTCTCAAAATTTATTGTATTTATCTTATTACCAGTTTCTTCATTAAAATGCTGATTAATTGGCTTATTACGTTTAATACAAATATCGTGAATTCTATACTCAATATCCTCAATGTTCAATCCAGTAATATTTAGTTTTTGATGCAGCTTATTAAACAGTTTATTATTTGGAAAAATTAATAGCTGATATTCATTTAAATAATGCGTAATTACAATATTGTCATTAAAAAACACGATATTTCCTCTTAATCTTTTTAAAGTTAAGATTAATTCAAATAACTGATACTGACTTTCTTTATTTAATTGTAATTCTTTGATCATAAGGTGACTGCTCTGTGAAGGTATCATACTATCAATCCAAGTATCATCTATAATAATTGAAATTCTTTGCTTATACTCTAAACACCATTTAAATGTTTCAATAAGTGATTCGATTCGATTAGGGGTTGTCGGTTGATATTAGATATTTAACGAAGAATTATTCTTTAATATAGTAGTTATTTCTCTGTCGGAGACTAATTCATTGTAAACTTTGCATGCAATTTGGTTATTTCCATCTATTATATGTGTCATTTGATTAGCTAAGTATTTATCGTAATCATTCAAAATTAACGTTACTTTTGAATCTTTCAATGTTTCATTTATCATTTTATAAACATGATTATATTGGTAATATGTCATATTTAAATAGAAATGAAACTGCCTCTGTCCATAATAGTACGTACAATCAATTAAATAATTTAATAGTCGCTTAAATTTATCTGTAAACACTTCTAAATTTTCAGTTCTAGATAAATTTATTTCAAATGAAATCTCAAATTGGTGTTCTAATGAGAATGAAAACATTTGATGCATCAATCTATTACTTTCAAAATTCGATTCGTTTAAAAGTCCATTAAGTAAGTGATGCGAAAACAATAATCCAAATTGCCCAATTTCTCTTCTCATCGTTAATAACTTTGATTGCTGAAAATTATTAGTTAATGTTTCAATGTTACTGATATATATTAATAAATTTGAAGTTGGAATCTTTGATGTTGATTGTGTATCTATATGAATATCTGAACTAACATAATCTACAACATTGGTAGATAACTCCTTTATACGATGAGATATCTTTTCATAATTTTTAAGAAGAATTGTTCGTTCATTACTAAATGGATAGTACTGATCATTGGTCAGTTGCTTTCGATATTTCGCTGGCGTTATGTGATACTTTTCTCTAAAACTTTCTATAAAGTTCGATTCGTAAGTAAATCCATTATCCCCCGCAATTTGTGTAATAGATTTCTTTGAATAGATCAAGTCAAATACGGCATAAGATAAACGTATACTTTTTCTAAGTCCTATAAATCTCATATCCGTTATTTCTTCTAGATTTTCTGAAAACCATCTCACTGATAAAATACAATTCGTCGCAACTTCACCTATATATAATTTTTCTTTATAATTTTCATACATATAATTGATTGCTTTATGTATATCATTATTTAAAAAGTAATCATGATCTTCATCTACAATCCTATATAACCTCAATGTCATCATCAATTGCTTAATTGCATTAATCACATTTCTATCTTTATTATTTTTATATTTAAAGTAATTGACGAGCACCTTGTTCATATAAAACCTAAGCGCTTTGTAATCAAGTTTATCTACATCAATATAATACTTTTTATCAAATTGAAAAAAGTAATCTAGTTCACATCTTGATAAATATAAACTTGCTATAACAGTATCCTCTTTAGAATAGATACGATAATGTTCTAAATCATTAATGATGATAATTTCATTTTTTCGATAAACTCTTATTTTTCCATTGATATAGATTTTACTACTTCCTTCTATTACAAATAGAAGTAATAACCCCATATTAAAATCAGATTTAATATTTAAAGGTTGGTAAATTTTAAAATTACTATCATATAACATGTCAAACACCTCAATTCCTTATGAAACATCTTTATTTACTATTCACGATAATTATAATTCAACAAATATTACTAAAAATACTTTATTCTTGACTTTTTATTATGAAATTTTGTACTTATTTTAATCCTTCAGAAGCAATATTCTTTTATTTATTGGATATAATTTTTCGTATTATTATCCAAAGTCAATTATTTTATTATGTCTTAAATATTACAAACGTGTAACAAAGAATCCTGTTTAGTAACTAAAAGTGCTTAAAAACGTTGGTATTATAACGTTCTTTATTCAGTGTAAAATGTTCGGAATTATTACATGAAATCTTTAGATATTTAAATTAAATTACAAAGCTTTAACATTCAACACAAACTAAACTATTTCTGATAAAGTAGGTTTTGTTGATTAACAGCGAAGAAAAAACTTATTAGAAAAAAAACATAAAACATATACGAAAAAATTATTTTTAAATTATCTAGGAGGATTTATTTATTATGAAGAAAATCGCAACAGCAGCAATCGCAACAGCAGGAATCGCAACATTTATGGCACATGACGCAGATGCAGCAGAAAATACACAAGGATATAATCCAAACGATCCATATTCTTATTCTTACAATTACACAATTGACCAACAAGGTAACTACCACTACACTTGGGAAGGTAACTGGAATCCATCATCTCATTACGGTTACCAAGCTCAACAACAAGTAGCAACTAACACTGCTTCTTCAAATAACGAAGCAGCTTCAAATACAAATTATTCACAACCAGCATTCAATGCTGCACCAAATGGTGGTGGTTTAGGAGATTCTCATAACACATCTTCAAACCAAAACAATGTTCGTGTAACAACTACACAAGCACCATCAACTAGCAACCATACAGCAACTACATCAAACTCAAGTTCAAATGTAAGCACTACAACTACATCAACTTCTCGCCCATCAACTGGTGGAGGAGCTAACTTATACACTGCAGGACAATGTACTTACTATGCATTCAGCAAACGTCCTGACTTAGGTAGCACTTGGGGAAATGCTAATAACTGGGCTAACGCAGCAGCACAATCTGGTTACACAGTAAATAACAAACCATCTGCAGGTTCAGTATTACAAACTACAGCTGGTGGATACGGTCACGTTGCTTACGTAGATAAAGTAAACTCTGACGGTTCTATTCAAGTTTCTGAAATGAACTACCAAGGTGTAGGTGTTGTTTCAACTCGTACAATCTCAGCTTCAGCAGCTGGTTCTTACAACTACATTCACTAAGATGAATATAAATAAAAAAAGAGCAATCATTGCGATTGCTCTTTTTTTATGCATTTGTTTTTACTTTTTTGATACCGATACCTGTTATACCATAAAATGCTGCAAAGAACACACATAAATAACATGGTACAGCCCACCAGAAGAAATCTCCTAACGAAACACCCAATAAATCACGATAATATATACCTGATGTTCCCCATGGGATAAATGGCAATACCATTGTCCCACAATCTTCTAGCGTTCTTGATAAGTTTACACGATCTAAATTACGTTCATTATACATGTCCATTAACAATACACCTATCATAATAATTACGACAGATGCAACACCAGCTGCAAATACCAGTATTAAGCTTCCCGCTATCGTAACTAATATCAAATGTGAATCTTTAGAGACTTTACTAGATATTGTCGTTAAAATAACTTTTAAACTGCCAGATGCTTCTACAATACCCGCAAATGCATAACCGCAGAAAATCGTTACAACAATTTCAGTCATACTCATAATGCCACCTCGTTGTAACAGTTCTACCATTGAACTTGATGCATCACTTTCAGCTAAGCCTGTCATATTGATATTGAAACCTTGCATCGTTACATTAAATGCATCTACTATTTCAAATCCATTATTAAACACACCTACAAACATTGCGACTAAACTAGATAATAACATCATCGGTACAGTAGGTTTTCCTATACTAATACCTAAGACTATAACAATAACTGGTACCCATACCCAAAAGTTTAAATTAAAAGCTGTATCAATATTACTCAGCAATTCATTTATTCTTTTGCTTTCTACATTTTTAGCATCAAATTGTAAGCCTGCTATAAACCATATAATAAGCCCAATAATTGATGCAGGTATTGTCGTCCACATCATATGTTGGATATGCCTAAAGATATTTACTTTCGTTACTAATGCAGCTAAATTGGTCGTATCAGAAAGTGGTGACATTTTATCTCCAAACACACCACCTGCTATTACAACACCTGCAACCATACCTATCGGAATATTCATTTCATTGGCAATCGCCATTAATGCTATACCAGCTGTACCTACTGATCCCCATGCAGTACCTGTAGCGACAGATGTAACGGCTGTTATGACAAATGCAGTTACTAAAAAGTATGTCGGATTGATCGTTTCTAAACCATAATAAATTAAAGCAGGTACAGTGCCTGAATACATCCACGTACCTATTAAAATACCGACTGCAAATATTATGTATATAGCTGGCATTGCAGTTGCTAGCCTCTTTGTAATACCATCTTGTAAGTCTTCCCAAGTTAAGCCTACTCTAATGGCTATAAAGCTCGCATAAACCGCTGCAATAATTAATAAAGGCTGAATTGGATAATGTAAAATCCCAAAACCAATCAATACGACTAGCCCCATAAATAAAATCGTAGAAATTGCTTCAAATAAAGTTGGTAATCTCTTCATATAATGCCCCCTTCAATATACTTAGAAAACTAACCATATTATTTAATATATGAAAAAAGTAGTCGCAAATAATTTGCTAACTACTCTTTTTCAATGTTTTAATCCTTAACATAAATATTACAAGCAAATGACATTAATTTTCTAAAAATTCACCGTAAAACCTTATATTATCGGTATATTTTCTATATTACTGTTTGTCATAATTGGTCATAAATATTACTAAAATATTGTATCTGATTATGATTAAGTAACAAGTGTATGAAAACACACACAAACATAAAAACATCTGTTAAAGTATTATTTGTCGTCGGAAAACGACACAAACAAAACTAAAATTTAAATTTAAAACATATACGAAATTTACGGAGGATTATTTATAATGAAAAAATTAACAGCATTCGCAGTATTATCTACGGGATTAGCAACAACAATAATTGGAAATGGTGAAGCTTCAGCAGATACTTTCGATAACGCTCAAGCTCCAGTCCAAAACCAAACTCAAACTCAAAACTTTAACTATACTAATAACTATAGCCAAAATTACAACACTTCAAACATGAGTCAATCATTTACTTCATCAGTAACACAAACTGCAACTCAAACTACAAGTTCATCAGCTAACTTATACACTGCTGGACAATGTACTTATTATGTATTTGATAAAAGACAAGCAGCTGGAGAACCAATTAGCTCAACTTGGGGAAATGCTAACCAATGGGCAGCAAACGCAGCAGCAGATGGTTACACAGTAAATAACACACCTAAAAAAGGTTCAATCTTACAATCAACAGCTGGTGCTTACGGACACGTAGCATACGTTGAAAATGTAAACTCTGACGGTAGCGTTGAAGTTTCTGAAATGAACTACCAAGGTGAAGGTGTCGTATCAACTCGTACTATCTCAGCTTCAGAAGCTGGTTCTTACAACTACATTCACTAAGATTAATTGAATATCATGTATATGGAGACTGGACATATTATTGTCTAGATCTCCTTTTTTGTTTATAAAATAATTAATTTATATTATTGTTTGGCGGCAACGGTAAAAAAATGTATACTTGAATTAAGTTAGGAGGGATTATACATGCGTGAAAACGAACAAAATCCATTTCAACAAACTTCAACACATTCAACATATGAAGAAGTATCACAACACGTTGATACAACTGATGATGATAGATTATTCGGTATGCTTATATACTTAACAAGTTTCTTTGCTTCATTCTTTGCGCCACTTATCATTTGGTTAATTAAAAGAGAGAACTCTCCATTCGTTGATAGAATTGGTAAAGATTATTTAAACTTCTTTATTTCATATACGATTTGGGGGCTTGTTGCTTCCCTATTATGTTTAATATTAGTAGGTTTTATTTTAATACCAATATTAGCTATTTTAGCTTTTGTCTTTACGGTTATTGGTGCTATCAAAGCATACAATGGAGAAACTTATTTACCACCATTATCAATTCGTATGATCAAATAACACTTTCAATTTTTGAAAGTGTTATTTTCCTTTTTTATAGTAAAACTGATTAAATACTAAAATTAAAATTCGTGATAGAATGACGTATACTCTTATAATCTTAAGAGTGACGTATTTTATGAATCCCCTTTTTAAACGTTATTTGTGCAGTTCCATTTTTATGGAAAGGCATAATTTTTTTTGTACTTTATCACTACAGTGCTTTAAAGGAGGAGTTTTTTTGGATCAAAAAATTAAAAAACCGAGAAGAAGATATATAAGCTTACCGACACAAATATTAATCGCTTTAGTATTAGGTGTTGTGGTAGGATACTTTTTACACGGACAAGACCATTTAATTAAATTCATTCGACCTATTGGAGATATCTTTTTAAATCTTATTAAAATGATTGTTATTCCAATTGTATTCTGTTCATTAGCATTATCAATTTCAAACGTTGGTGATATGCATACAGTTGGTAGATATGGTTGGAAAACGATTTTATACTTTGAAATTATCACGACAATTGCAATTGGGTTGGGCATTATATTCGGAAACTTATTCAAACCTGGATTAGGTATAGACGCAAACAAATTACCTAAAGGTGATATTTCTAAATATGAACAAACTGCTGATGCTGCAGAAAAGTCTACTTATGGTAACCATATGATAGATACTATAGTTAGCATCATACCTACAAATATATTTGAAGCTTTAACAGCTGGAGAATTACTACCTATTATATTCTTTGCAGTATTCTTCGGATTAGCAATCGCTGCTGTTGGTGAAAAAGGTCAACCAGTTAAAGATGTATTAAGCGGAACA
Organism: Mammaliicoccus sp. Q-M61; assembly: GCF_022386055.1. NCBI lineage: Bacteria > Bacillati > Bacillota > Bacilli > Caryophanales > Staphylococcaceae > Mammaliicoccus > Mammaliicoccus sp. Q-M61. The sequence goes on along the minus strand of NZ_JAJNJL010000003.1, from coordinate 96,594 downwards.
TTAGAAGCTGTATTCTGGATGATACATAGAATATTACGATTAGCGCCATATGGTGTATTTGCTTTTATCTGTGTAACGATTATGACATTTGGATTATCTGCTTTAATTCCATTAGTTAAGTTATTAGCTGTTGTTGTAGGTGCAATGGTATTCTTTATTATTGTTGTATTAGGGATTGTCGCAAAAATTTGTGGTATCAGCGTATTCTCTATTATTCGCATATTAAAAGACGACTTATTGTTAGCGTTCTCAACTTCAAGTTCAGAAACGGTTCTACCATCAGTCATGGAAAAAATGGAAAAGTTCGGTGCACCAAAAGATATTGTTTCATTTGTAGTACCAACAGGATATACATTTAACCTTGATGGATCAGCTTTATACCAATCAATCGCAGCATTATTTGTTGCTCAGATGTATGGTGTTCATTTAACGCTTGTTGAACAGTTAATATTAATGTTTACATTAATGATTACATCTAAAGGTATGGCAGCTGTACCTGGTACTTCTATAGTTGTTCTTATTACAACATTAGGGTCTATGGGATTAAATCCAGAAGGACTTGCATTAATTATCGGTATAGACAGACTATTAGATATGACTAGAACATGTGTCAATGTTGTAGGTAACGCGTTATCAACAATTGTAATCTCTAAATGGGAAAACAAATATGATCATGAAAAAGGTCAAGAATATTTAAAAACATTAAAAAAAGCATAAAATAAAAAAGATTCGGCTAAGGGGAGCCGAATCTTTTTATTTTAATTTATTTAAGTGAATCCACAATTTCTTTAATTTCATCTTGTTTTAAATCAACAACAATTTCTCCGTCTTTAGTATCTTCTTTTAAAGCATCTTTAGCTTCTTCTGAATGATATAATTCCGCAATTTTCTTATATGTTTTATTATCTTTGTCTTTTGTATTTGCTGCGATAAAGTTGATATAAGGTTTAGCTGCATTAGCATCTGGATCTTCTAAGAAGATAGGGTCGTTTTTAGGATCTAATCCAGCTTTTGAAGCTACACCATTATTGATAACAGCAATATCCACTTCATCTAATGCTCTCGCTGTTTGTTGTGCATCTACAGCTTTAATGTTTAAATTCTTTTTATTCTCAACAATGTCTTTAGGTCCACCACTTAAACCGAAGTTCTTATCTAATTTAATGTAACCTGCTTTTTCTAATAATTTTAACGCTCTTGCTTGGTTTGAAACATCATTTGGAATTACGACTTTAGCACCATTTTTTAAATCTTTAACATCTTTTAATTCTTTAGAATATATACCTAATGGCGCAAACACTGTCGTTCTTATTGGAGTAATATCTGTACCTTTATTTGCTTTCTTAAATTGATCTAAAAATGCGAAATGTTGGAAGGCATTTAAATCAATATCTCCGTCTGATAAAGCTTTATTTGGAACATTGTAGTCTGAAAACTGTTTGATTTCAACTTCAATACCATCTTTTTTAGCTAATTCTTTTACTTTGTCCCAAACTGCTGTGTCATTTGATGCGATACCAATTGTTACTTTCTTGTCGTCTTTCTTATCTCCACATGCTGCGAGTAATAATACTAATGCTACTAATAATGTTAAGACTTTCTTCATTTGAATTGCTCCTTTATATTAAAATATTTAACTTCTGCGTACTAATCTAGATAAGACATTACCTAGAGATTGAATAACTTGTACCATAATAACAAGTATAATAACGGTGATAACGATGACGATTGTATCAAATCTTTGATAGCCATATGCAAGTGCTAAGTCACCTATTCCGCCACCACCAACTGCACCGGCCATTGCAGTAGCACCAATTAAACCAATAATTGAAGTCGTTAATGCTAAGATTAATGACCCTAGTGCTTCTGGTAATAAGAAATATCTAATAATTTGAATGGGTGAAGCACCCATTGAATGTGCAGCTTCAATAACACCAGAATTAACTTCTAATAATGAGTTTTCAACTAATCTTGCTATGTAAGGTGCAACATAAACAGTCAGTGGTACAATTGCTGCAGATGTACCTATTGAAGTACCTACAATTAATTTCGTAAAAGGTACAATCGCAATTAATAATATAATGAAAGGTAAAGATCTAAATATATTAATAATTGGATTAAGTAAATAATAAATGATGACATTTTCCCATATACCGTTTTTTCTAGTAATCACTAACAAAATGCCTAATGGAATACCGATTAATGCACCTAATACAAGTGACACAGTTACCATATATAAAGTTTGATATATAGAATCTAACAATAGTGAAGAATCTAATGATGATCCGAACATTATGCACCAACCTCCTCAAATTCTATATTTAATGAATCTAAATGGGCAAAACTTCTTCTAATTGCACTATCGTCACCCTTCAGACGTAACGTTAAGTACCCTACTGGTGTGCCTTGAATATCTGACATTGAAGCAAACAAGACATTAATTTGAACTTGATATTTTGTAATTAAATCATTAATGATGGATTGTGTCACTTTCTCTCCATCTATGTATAATTTAATGTCTGTTGCATGTTGATCAGTCGGTATTAACTTTCTTAAATTATCTGATATATCTGTTGTAATAACGGTAGATACAAAATTCTTAGCTGTAGCTGTTTTAGGGTGACTAAAGACATCTAATACAGGTCCAATTTCGATAACTCTTCCATTTTCCATGACTGCGACTTTGTTACAAATCTTTTGTATCACACTCATTTCATGTGTAATCAGTAGAATTGTGACTCCAAATTCTTCATTGACATTTTTTAATAATTTCAATATAGAATCTGTCGTTGCCGGGTCAAGTGCACTAGTTGCTTCGTCACATAATAATATTTTTGGATCTGTCACGAGTGCTCTTGCAATAGCCACTCTTTGTTTTTGTCCTCCAGATAGTTCATTAGGATATTGCTTCCCTTTATCCTGTAGTCCAACAAACTTTAATAGTTCATCTACTTTGGCTTTAATTTTTTCTTTACTTGTACCTTGCAAAATAAGTGGCATCGCAACATTATTAAATACTGTCTTAGAATTTAATAAATTGAAATGTTGAAATATCATGCCGATATTCTTCTTAACGCTTTGTAATTCTTTCTTTGAATATTGATTGATGTCATGGCCATTAACAATGACCTCTCCCGTTGTTTTCTCTTCCAAAGCATTAACAAGTCTTATTAACGTACTTTTTCCTGCACCACTATATCCAATTACGCCAAAAATATCTTGTTCTTCGACTTTAAAACTGACATCTTTTAAAGCTTGGATTTCAGAATTCTTTTGCTGGAAAATTTTATTTACATTTTTAAATTCAATCATCTTATTTATCCCTTCCGAATTCTTATTAATATGATAAGAATTATATGGGTGTTTCCATTTATCGTCAATACTTATAATCAAATTTTTCTAAATATTCATTTATTTGGATTGTATTTTTTCTCTTTAATGATTGATTAACATTTTCTTAATGAATTTTTATAAATGTAAGCGCTATCAATAAATTATTGACAACTTTGTGAACAACAAATAAAATGAAAATTAAGATGTATTTTTACATCTATAATTAAGGGGGTTATGAGTATGGCAGAGCATGATTTCAAGCGTTTAGCAGCAGATCCAAAGTTTAAAGAACTTCTGAAAAAAAGAAATAGTTTTATATTTCCTATCTCTATATTCTTTATTTTGGCAACACTCCTATTTCCAGTGTTGACTGGTTATACAAACATCTTGAATAATATTGCATTTTGGAATATTTCATGGGCATGGATTTACGCTTTATTATTATTCATTATGGTTTGGACACTTGTCACTTTGTACATGCGAAAAGCAAAATCTTTTGATAAAGATGCTGAGGAACTATTAAAAGCATATAGAGAGGAGCAAAACTTATGAATGTCATCGTTGTCGTTATGTTTTTAATATTTGTCGGGATCACATTATTTATTACATATTTTGCATCTAAAAGAACGCAATCAGCAAATGACTTCTACACTGCTGGTGGCGGCTTAACAGGTTGGCAAAATGGTTTGGCAATCGCAGGTGATTATTTATCAGCCGCATCATTTTTAGGTATAGCAGGTGCCATCGCATTATGGGGGTTTGATGGTTTCTTCTATAGTATTGGTTATTTAACAGCTTATCTTATTGTGTTATACATCGTAGCTGAGCCATTAAGAAACCTTGGTAAATATACTTTAGCAGATATGATTGCAGCACGATTTGAATTAAAAAAAGTAAGAGCTATGGCTGCAGTTTCTTCTATTACAATAGTTATTTTCTACATGCTTGCACAACTCGTTGGAGCAGGTGCACTTATTCAATTACTATTTGGTATACCTTATACACTCGCTGTTATTCTAGTTGGTATTATGATGACTATTTACGTATTATTTGGTGGTATGACAGCAACAAGTTGGGTACAAATGGTTAAAGCGGTATTACTTATGATAGGTACAGTAATTATTTCATTTTTAGTGTTATTACATTTTGACTTCAATCTTTCTACGATGTTTGGTGAAATGCATAACATTAAGTCATCAGATTTCAAAGGTGAATTTATTAATCCAGGTTCACAAGGTAAACCACCATTAGATAACATCTCATTAATTATTGCGTTACTCTTTGGTACAGCTGGTTTACCACACATATTGATGAGATTCTTTACAGTTAAAGATGCTAAAACGGCAAGATCTTCTGTAATGTGGGCAACATGGATTATCGGTATCTTCTACATTTTAACAATCTTCCTTGGATTTGGTGCAGCAGCATTATTAACACGTGAAGAAATTATTGCAGCTAACCCTGCAGGTAATATGGCAGCTCCATTATTAGCAGCAAAATTAGGTGGAGATTTCTTAATGTCATTTGTTTCTGCCGTTGCATTTGCGACGATTTTAGCAGTAGTAGCAGGTTTAGTATTAACAGGCGCGTCTGCATTCGCACATGATATTTACGGGCAAGTTATTAAAAAAGGTAAAATAAGCGAACGTGAACAGATGAAAGCAGCAAAATTAGCTTCATTAACCGTTTCAGTTGTATCCATTATATTAGCCTTATTTGCTCAAAATTTAAACGTGGCATTCTTAGTATCATTAGCATTTTGTGTCGCAGCAAGTGCTAACTTACCTGTCATTGTATTTACGATATTTTGGAAGAGATTTAACACACACGGTGCAATCACAGGAATCGCTGTCGGCTTAATCATGTCACTTATACTCGTTATTCTAAGTCCAAATGTCATGAATCCAGCAGGAACAGCATTTATAACAATGTCGCCAATATTCCCATTATCAAACCCTGCAATCATATCAGTACCAGCAGGCTTTATTGGAGCATTTTTAGGAACATTCCTAGGTAAATCAGAATCACATGATAAATTCCAAGAAGTTCAAGTTAAATCAGCAACCGGAATATCAACTTCAGATATTACACATTAAAAATTAGATAGTGTTGTGGAAGTATTTAGGGACAGAATTCTGAGAAATGTCCGTAACGGGCGGTGTTAGAGACACAATTCTGAGTAATGTCCCTAATGGGCTGTGTTAGGGACACAATTACAAATAATGTCCCTAAGGAGTGCTGTTAGAGACATAATTCCAAATAATGTCCCTAAGAAGTGCTGTTAGAGACACAATTCCGAGAAATGTCCCTAAGAAGTGCTGTTAGAGACACAATTCCGAGAAATGTCCCTAAGAGGTCGTGTTGGGGACACAATTCTGAGTAATGTCCCTAAGGAGTGCTGTTAGGGACACAATTCTGAGTAATGTCCCTAAGGAGTGCTGTTAGAGACACAATTCCGAATAATGTCCCTAAGGAGTGATGTTAGAGACACAATTCCGAGAAATGTCCCTAATTAGACAATTCTAACTACCATTTCTCAGAATTCTGGTAATTAAATCAACCAACTAACCTATTTAATGTCAAAAACCGCTTAGACATCCATCGTGTCTAAGCGGTTTTTTCTTATTTTAATTTTGCTTTTTGTAAGAACTTCACTTTTTTGCTAAGTGATTTTGAAGATTTTTGTTTAAGCATTTTATTTCTCATTTTAATTTTTAAAGTACTTGATGATTGTGCTGCTTTACCGATTTTTCTTGATTTTAAGATGACTTTTTTAGTATGTTTCGTTCTTAACTTATCATATCGTTTTAAGGCTGATTCTATATCTCGATCGTTAATTAAATTAACTAATGTTACGGCATCTTCTATTGCTTGGCCTGCACCTTGTCCCATGTTCGGTGTTGTTGCATGTGCTGCGTCACCTAATAGAACTACTCTATTTGAAACGAAAGATTTCAATGGAACTAAGTCATACATATCATGATGTAGTATGCCTGTTTCTTCTTGTGCATCTAATACAGTTCTTACTTCATCTGGGAATTGATTGAAGTATGCTTGAAGATGTGGTTTCTCAAATGACTTAAATTGTAAATCATTTTCTTTAGCATTCATTGTACAGAACCAGTATAATTCGTTGTCTTTTAAAGGTACAATGCCAAATCTTCCTTTATGTCCCCAATATTCTAAAGTAACATCTTGTTCGATATTTAACTTCTCGTTTACAACACCTCTGAAACAAGTGTACCCAGCGTACTTAGGTGATGATTTTGGATACAGTTGTGTTCTTACTTTTGAATGTATACCATCTGCTGCAATTACTAAGTCAAATTGTTCTTCTAAACCATTTGTAAAATAAAGACGTACATCGTCAGCTGTTTGCTTAAATGTTTTAACTTCGTGATTTAAATAAATATTATCTGTTGGTACATGTGTTTTTAAGATTTCATGTAACACTTTTCTATGAATCGTAATATTTTTATGTTCATCTTGATTCATCATTAATGAATTTAAAAATTCATCTAAATCAGATCTAATTTCTATTTTTCTTAATGGCTGGCCTTCTTGCTCAATTGCATATGCCATTTTATATTGTTTCAATGCTTTAAGGACATTACTTCCAATGCCTAGACCAGCACCATCTTGGTCTAAATTTCTACGTTGTTCATAAACATAAACTTCATGTCCCGTTTGAGTTAGTAATCCAGCAGTCGTTAACCCACCGATGCCTGCCCCAATTACAGCAATTTTCATTTTGTTCACTACTTTCTTTGAAATAAAAATTTGATTATAAGCTTTATTTTAACATGAATCCTTACATATCTTTACCCCCAGTTCATATTGAACTAGGGGTAAACTTTATTTGTAATAGTCTTTATGGACTTTTGATTTTTTCAAATTATGGTCATCATAATAACCTTCCATAATTTTACCGATACTAGTTGCCCAATTCACATCTGTTGCATATAAGTGTTGTCCAGGATTATAAGGGTTCCATCTCATTTTATATAATGTGTCTTGCCCATTGTTAAGATAATCCTTTTTAATAAATTCAGCGCCTCCATTTATAGCTTTTTCTGGAGAAGTCCAACCTTTTTTACGCGCATAACTACTACCCGTTTCTACAGCATCTTGATCAAATGCCCCGATTCCATAAAAATTATAGAATGTTTTACCGTTGGACATTTTGACACCACTAGCCAATTCAGAATTACCATTGCCAGTTTCGATAAAAGCATGGCTCATCAAGTATATGACATTGACATCATATTTTTCTTGAGCATCTATAAAAGCTTTTTCTTTACCTTTTAATATGCCTTTATCTTTTAAAATTTCTTTAACTTGTTTTTCTGATACATCTACTTTTTTAGATATATCTATGAATTGAAAGTCTGTCTGACTTTTGTCGATATCCATAAATTTATCGATTTCTTTTTTATCAGCATACACAAATTTATTGTCCTTTTGTGTAACGGCTGGTGCATCACTTTGCGTTTGAATTTCAAGCGCTTCTTCATAAGTATGTGTTTGATGATTTTTAAAAAAAGGAGACTCAAAAATAAATAATAAAACAATAAATATAATAATAATTGTGAGCCCTAAAATTAAAGAAAACCTTTCTCTCAAAAAGTTAATAATATTCACACCTCTTCTATTTGTATAAGCATTGTTACTGTTTTAACTTATCTTATATTTTCTTAAATTTCAACGAAATGTTTTCAAAAAAAATAAGAGCGAGACAGAAATCTGTCTCACTCTTCTCTACTCATACCTTTTAAGAAGTTCAATAATAACGTTACACTTTGATTAATTTCTGGATCTTTAAGTGCACCTAATAAATCTGTTACAGAAGTCTTCTTATAAGGATTAGCCCTATTCGCTACTTTCATACCGTTATTAATTCTTCTCACGAAAGTCGATGTTTCTTCTATATCTAGCTCTCCTAATAGAAATAGAACTTGTCCCAGATTTCCTAAAATACCTTCATATTGTTCTTTATTCAGTTCATTGACGATATTTTTTGTAATGATTTTACGTTGCACAATGGCTGCATGAAAAGCATCCAGTGCTTCCGCTTCTTCCAGTGCATCGAGTATATCAATCCCTTTTTCAATGGCAATTTTTCGATCTGATAATCGTGATTTAATGTCATTCATATTTTCTTCAATTATATATTCTCTACTTTTATGAATTTTCTTAATCACTTTAACTCTTTCACCCATTATAAATCGCCACCTTTACTAGGGAATGTATAACTAGATTTCGCCCACTTATCTTATACTCTCACACTAATCTGTGGCTGTCTATTACCAAAACGTGAATTATGTTTAGGTATAGGTGATTTGCCTTTTTTAGTGACAACTTCTAACTTCGCATAATTATCTTTATATGCTGGTGTATTTGTATCTTTATCAACATCACTATCTGTTACAAAGTTAGGTGCACCTTCATTCTGATCATTTAATGGAATATAAATATTATTACCTGCTACTCTGTCTGTTACTTGCACATTCACTTCTACTGTACCTACTTTAGAAGTTACTTTAACTCTCGCACCATTTTCGATACCGTGTTCTTCAGCAAGTTCTTTAGAAATTTCACAGAAGTTTCTAGGCAATTTATATTTTAAACCTGGTACTTGATAAGTCATATTACCTTCATGGAAATGTTCTAAGACACGTCCATTGTTAACGTGTAATGACATTTCTTTAGTCTTTTTAGATTCAACATTAAATGACAATGGATAAAGTCTAGCTTTGCCATCAGGGAAATTAAATCTTTCTGTATATAATAATGGTGTATCAGTGCCATCATCATTCATTGGCCATTGTAAACTATCAAATCCTTCTAAACGATCATACGTAATACCTTTGACTAAAGGCATGAGTGATTGTGCTTCATACCATATTTCACTAGGATGTTGATAATCCCAATCTGCGCCAAGTGACTGAGCAATTAATTGAATGATTTCCCAGTCTGGTTTAGAATCTCCAAGCGTGTCTAATGCTTTATTGATTCTTTGAACGCGTCTTTCAGTGTTTGTAAATGTACCATCTTTTTCTAATGAAGGAGATGCTGGTAAGACAACATCCGCAAATTCGGCTGTTTTTGATAAAAATAAATCTTGAACGACTAAGAAATCAATTTTCTCAAATGCTGATCTGACATAATTGATATTAGCGTCTACAACACCTGTATCTTCACCTTTAATATAAAGTGAGTGTAATGTACCTTCATGTATACTATCTATCATTTGATGGTTGTCCAACCCTCTTTCTGAATCGAGCGAAACTTGCCAAGCTTGTTCAAATTTATGTCTCACTTCATCATCAGAGACATCTTGATATCCTGGGAATGTGTTAGGCATACTGCCCATATCACTACATCCTTGAACATTGTTGTGACCTCTTAGTGGATAAGCACCTGTGCCAGGTCTCATATAATTCCCTGTCACTAATAATAAGTTAGAAATAGCTGTACTTGTATCACTACCGATACGATGTTGCGTTACACCCATTGCCCAACAGATGGATAGAGATTCAGTTTCTGCAACTTGTTTAGCAATATGTTTAAGTTCTGTTTGACTAATGCCCGTTAGACTTTCTGCATACTCTAACGTAAATGTATTAAGACTCTCATAATAACTATCAAAATCATTAACCCATTTATTGATAAAAGCTTCATCGTGCCAATTTTGGTCGATAATATATTTTGTTACAGCTGATAGCCAAACTAAATCTGTACCAGGATTTGGTTGATAAAATTTATCTGCACGTTCAGCCATCTCATGTTTTCTAATATCAAATACATATAATTTTTGTCCCAATAATTTATGTGCACGTTTAATTCTACTCGCAATAACTGGATGTGCTTCAGCTGTGTTTGTACCAATAGTAATGACCATTTTAGCTTTTTCTAAATCTTCAATTGAACCTGAATCGCCACCGTAACCTACTGTTCTAAACAATCCTTGAGTAGCTGGTGATTGACAATACCTTGAACAATTATCGACATTATGCGTCCCAATAACTTGTCTCGCTAATTTCTGCATTAAATAAGATTCTTCATTTGTACATTTAGAAGATGAAATAAACGCTAATGCATCTTTACCGTATTGATTTTTAATTTGAGAAAATCGGGTACTGATCACTCTTAAAGCTTCGTCCCATTCAACTTCTTGGAAATAGCCTTCTTTTCTAACTAAAGGTTTCGTTAATCTATCTTCAGAATTCACATAGTCCCATGCAAATTTCCCTTTAACACACGTAGAAATATGATTTGCTGGAGAATCTTCATGTGGTAACACTCTTAATATTTCTCTATCTTTTGTCCAAACATCAAATGAGCAACCTACACCACAGTAAGTACATACTGTTTTCGTCTTTTTAATGACATCTTCTCGCATCGCCGCTTCTGAATCAGAAATCGCAAACAGTGGTCCATATCCAGTTTCAGCTTTTTTAGTGAGTTCAATCATCGAACGTAATAAGCCAGGTTCTTGATCAGTCATATAGCCTGCATTACCTAGCATGTTATTTTCCATCAAAGCATTACAAGGACATACTGTTACACATTGTCCACAGTTCACACAACTTGATTCATCAATCGCACGATCATTGTCCCAAATAACTCTAGGTTGTTTTCTTTCCCAATCAATTGTCAATGTTTCGTTCACTTGTACATCTTGGCATACTTCTACACATCTACCGCATAGAATACATTGATCTGGATCATATCTATAAAATGCCCCAAAATCTTTTTCATAACCTTTAGATTGAAATGGATTAGATTGATGTTCTAAACCAAATTCACCCATTGTATTATGAATTTCGCAATTGCCATTATTATAATCACAAACTGTACAATATAATTCATGGTGTTCAAGCACTCTGTCCAATGCTTGTTTCTGAGCTGATTTCACGGATTCAAGTTGTGTATTTACAACCATGCCATTCTCAATCATCGTACTACATGCACGTTGAAGTTGCCCATTAACTTCGACGACACATGAGTCACACGTTTCAATTGGTCCTAAAGATTCGTTGTAGCATATAGACGGAACAAAAGATAACTTTTCAGCTTTAATAAAATCCAATAGCCTCATGCCCTCTTCTACAAGAAAATCTTTACCATCAATTGTTATAACCTGATGTTCTTGCATATTGATTACCCCCTCTATGAAATTATGCCCAAAAAAGCCAAACAAATTCATTATTAAATGAAACGGCTTACTTTTGATTATAATTTTGTAATTTTACAATTGCAAATAATTGTTATACTTACTATATTGATAAATTTTCAGAAATTTCAAAAATATTATTGATACACTGTTAAATATTTGCTAATCTATGAATATTCTTAGTTTGAAAGAAGGTTTTACAATGGTTACATTTATTTCTAGTATTATTATTTTAATTTTGGGGTATATCTTTTACGGTAAATATGTTGAACGCGTATTCGAGATACATCCGGATAAACAAACACCTGCGTATAGTAAACAAGATAATATGGATTTTGTACCTATGCCTGCTTGGAAAGGATGGATGATTCAGCTGCTCAACATAGCTGGATTGGGGCCGATTTTTGGTGCAGTAGCTGGTGCTTTATATGGACCAGTAGCATTTATCTGGATTGTAGTAGGTTGTATCGTCGCTGGCGGTGTACATGACTATTTCTCAGGCATGTTAAGTTTGAGACATGGCGGTGCACAGTTCCCTATGCTTGTACAACATTATTTAGGTAAGGTTATTAGAGTGTTTACAGATGTAGTTTCTGTCGTCTTGATGGTACTTGTTGCAGCTGCATTTGTTGCTGGGCCAGCTCAATTATTATCAAGCAAGACACCTATATCGTTCTTCGTAGCATTAGTTATCATTTTTACATACTTTATACTAGCAGCTATACTTCCTATCAATAAAATTATTGGACGTATTTATCCAATATTCGGTGTTATCTTAATCGTTATGGCAGTTAGTGTAGCCGTTGCTTTAATATTCAGTGGTAAGCATATTCCTGAAATTACAATTCATAATATGCATCCTAAAGAACTACCTGTTTGGCCATTACTTATGGTGACAATATCTTGTGGTGCCATTTCAGGTTTCCATTGTACGCAAAGTCCAATCATTTCAAGAACAGTTAAAAATGAATCAGAAGGTAGAAAAGTCTTTTATGGCGCAATGATTTCAGAAGGTATTATTGCATTAATTTGGGCAGCAGCTGGTATGACATTCTTCGGTGGTACTGAAGGATTAGCAGCAAAATTACAATCAATCGGTCCAGCTGGTGTCGTTGACCAAATCTCAATGGAACTATTAGGACCATTCGGTAGTATCCTTGCACTACTTGGTGTTATCATCCTACCTATTACAACAGGTGATACTGCACTTAGAAGTTCAAGAATGATTATAGAAGATTTCATGAGAGATAAAGTAAAAATTAAGCCAAAAGTATTAATGATCGCAGCAAGCTTTGCGGTAGGGTTACCAGCTTTCTTACTATCAACAATTGATTATTCATTCTTATGGAGATATGTTGGATTCTCAAATCAAATCGTCGCAACCGTTATGTTGTGGGTAAGTGTAAGTTACTTATTAAGATATGGCAAAAAACATCTAGTAGCCGGAATACCAGCATTATTCATGACTGCTGCAATTAGTGTATATGTATTATATGCACCCGAAGGATTATCATTACCATATCAAACATCTGTAATCGGCGGTTCAATCGTATTTCTAATTGTCGCTTCATTATATGTACGTGCAATTATTAAACATGCAGACCCAAGCAGAATCCCAACACCTACAAGAGATTTATATATATCATAAAAATGGAGACTTCCGATAATACGTCGGAAGTCTTTTTTTGAGTATGTTGGTGTGATGATAGCGAGGTTCTTAGTTACAATTCTGTAGAATTTTGTAATTATAGACGTCTGTAGTTACAATTCCGACGACTTTTGTTACTATGGACACCCTTATTTACAATTCCGTCGACTTTTGTAATTAACAGACCCACTACATTCATGTCACACTTGGAATTCCCAAAACTTCTAAACCTTCTATTATTGTTAAAGATTACAAATAATCATATATTTTTTATTCTCACAATCTATCTATAATATCCAAACAGTTGTACTATTGTATTACATCATATTTTAAAAAGGAGAGATTATTCATGTCTATAGACATAAAATCATTAGAAGATAAGTATACTATTATTTCTAATATTAAAAATGGAGAAGAAGTTTTTTGGAAAAATCCTGACTATTTAACGACTACTGATTTACCATTTTCGATGGATGATGTATTAGATGCTGAACAACGATTAGCTCGTTTTGCACCGTATATTGAAGAAGTCTTTCCTGAAACGAAACAAAACAATGGAAAAATTGAATCTCAAATTTTTTCATTAGATCATTTTAAAAATGCACGATTCAGTCATTTAAAGGGACGTTTATTACTTAAAGGTGACCATGCTTTACCTATTTCTGGTTCTATTAAAGCTCGTGGTGGCATTTATGAAGTGCTAAAGTTTGCTGAAGAAACAGCTATGAAAGAAACTGATTTTACGATTAATAGTGATTACCGCCTTCTTGCTACTGAACAATATCAATCTATTTTCTCTAAATATAGAATTGCTGTTGGTTCTACTGGTAATTTAGGATTAAGCATCGGTATTATGAGTGCCAAATTAGGTTTCAAAGTAACGGTTCATATGTCTCAAGATGCTAAGACATGGAAAAAGGACCTTCTCCGTTCTAAAGGAGTCGAAGTCGTAGAACATGTACAAGATTACGGTTATGCTGTAAAAGAAGGTCGTAAAGCTGCAGCAGATGATCCTTATTGTCACTTTGTTGATGATGAAGCATCTAAAGATTTATTTTTAGGATATGCAGTTAGCGCACTAAGACTTAAGCATCAATTGAAAGATTTAAATATTCATGTAGATAAAGCGCATCCGTTATACGTCTATTTACCATGTGGCGTTGGCGGTGGTCCTGGTGGTGTCGCATTTGGATTAAAACTCATTTATGGCGATCATGTACATCCTATCTTTATCGAACCTACTGAAGCACCTTGTATGACTTTAGGCATGATTTCACAGCTACATGATCAAATTTCCGTTCAAGATATAGGTTTATCCGGGAAAACAATTGCAGATGGTTTAGCAGTTAGTCGTCCATCGAAATTAGTCGGCAACATTATGACTTCATTATTATTTGGTTCATGTACAGTAAATGACCATCAACTTTATCTTTATTTAAAAACATTAAAAGATCATGAGAATATCTTTATAGAACCTTCTGCTACTTCAGGTTTCCAAGGTTTAAAATATATTCATGATTTAAATTATGATTCCGAAAATGCCACGCACCTCGTTTGGTCAACAGGCGGTAACATGGTGCCAGAAAATGAACAAAAGATTTATTATCAAGAAGCTGTAGATATAGAAAAAAGGGGTTATGAAGATTGATTTTATTAATTATTCTAGGCATTTTAGCAGGGTTATGTGTACCATTACAAACATCTATTAACACGAAACTTGGTAGTTACACGAAATCACCTATACTTGCATCATTTTATTCATTCTTAATCGGAACGATCGTGTTAATCATTGTGAATACCATTATGAACCCACAAAAATTAACACCTTCATTTATAATGAATCAAGACTTTTCATACGTTTGGTTTACAGGTGGTCTATTAGGCGTCGTCTTTTTAACAGGTAATTTATTATTACTTCCAAGAATTGGCGCAGCATTAACAGTCGTGATGACAGTTTCCGGTCAAATTATAATGGGACTGATCATCGACCAATTCGGATTATTTGATGCTGACATTCATACAATCAATATCGGCAGAATTTCTGGCGTAATTCTGATGTTACTGGGTATATTATTAATGAATTATAAAAAGAAATCATCACGTGTTATTACAACGCAATCTAATTATACTAATTATTGGATGATTCTCGGTATTATGACGGGTTGTCTTCCCCCTATTCAAACAGCTATTAATAGTGCACTTAGATATGAAGTAGATTCATTTTATTTTTCAGCACTTATATCATTCGCAGTTGGGACAATCGCTTTATTCATTCTTTCACTTATTCTTGTTCGTAGAATTCGTTTTAGCTTCCATCAACCTGAACAAGGTACGATTAAACCGATCTACTTTATTGGTGGTGCATTAGGTGTTGTATTTGTTACGACGAACATATTACTTATGCCTGAACTCGGTGCAGCACTTACATTAATGGTCGTTATATTTGGACAAATGTTAATGGGACTTTTAATTGATCACTTCGGTTTATTTAATACACCAAAATTTAAAATTACAACGAGACGATTAATTGGTGCGATATTAGTCTTTGTCGGCATTGTCATTCTTAAATTATTCTAATTTAATACTAAGGAGGTCGTTGTGATGGATCTTTCTCTTAAATCAGGCGATGGTATGTTGAACATTAGAGTTGGCGCAATCATCAAAGATAAGCATGGTTATTGTTTTCACTATGATAAAAAACACGATTTTTATGCATTAATTGGTGGCAGAGTTAAATATTTCGAAAGCTCAGACTCAGCTATTAAACGTGAAATCAAAGAAGAACTCAATATTGAATGTGATGATATTTACTTTTTAACAACAGTTCAAAATTTCTTTGAATATGAAAGTACGTCTTATCACGAAATATTATTTATTTACCATGCTACAATTAATGAATCTATAGAAGACTTGACCATTCCCTTCGATCAAAAAGTTAAATATGTATCATTAAGAGTCTCAGAAATTCCTGAAATTAAACTGCTACCTCAAAAAGCAAAAGAAATCATATTGAAAAAAGTAGATGTCGAGCCACTATTTATTGACAGAGATTTACCTAAATAATATTTATTTCTATTAAGAACGCGAAAAAACGCGTTCTTTTTTTATTATTTATAGTTCTTATAATCAATTAATCTGTCCAATTCTCATTTTAAATAAAATATATTCTATTAACAATTTGTGTACAAACCGTAAAATTTAGTCAAAAAGCCCTATATAATGTTTAGTTTTTACACTTTTAGGTTATTATATCTAAATATATAACAAAGTAGCACCGTAATTCTTTCTGTATTATTTATTCTTTTACTTGTCACTTTGCTTACTTTAAATTATAATTAATATGAAATTAGAATTATTATAATTAAGAATTCTTGAGGAGGATTATGATATGAGTAATAAATCAAAACTTACAGGACTTTTTGGTGCGCCAGTATCAGATCGTGAAAATTCATTAACTGCTGGTAAACGCGGACCACTTGCTATGCAAGATATTTATTTCTTAGAACAAATGGCACATTTCGACAGAGAAGTGATTCCAGAGCGTCGTATGCATGCTAAAGGTTCTGGTGCGTTCGGTACTTTTACTGTTACACATGATATAACACAATATACAAATGCTAAAATATTCTCTGAAATTGGTAAACAAACTGAAATGTTTGCACGTTTCTCTACAGTTGCTGGTGAACGTGGTGCTGCAGATGCTGAACGTGACATCCGTGGTTTCGCACTTAAATTCTATACTGAAGAAGGTAACTGGGACTTAGTTGGTAACAACACACCTGTATTCTTCTTCCGTGATCCTAAATTATTTGCAAGTTTAAACCATGTTGTTAAACGTGACCCTAAAACAAACATGCATAACCCACAATCAAACTGGGACTTCTGGACATTATTACCTGAAGCTTTACACCAAGTTACAATTTTAATGACAGACAGAGGTATTCCAAAAGGATTCCGTAACATGCACGGTTTCGGTTCACACACTTACTCAATGTACAACGATGCAGGTGAACGTGTATGGGTTAAATTCCACTTCAGAACACAACAAGGTATTGAAAATTACACAGCAGAAGAAGCTGAACAAGTAATTGCTAAAGACCGCGAATCAAGTCAAAGAGACTTATTCAACGCGATTGAAGAAGGCAATTTCCCTAAATGGAAAATGTACATTCAAGTTATGACTGAAGAACAAGCTAGAAATCATAAAGATAACCCATTCGACTTAACTAAAGTTTGGTTCAAAGACGAATACCCATTAATTCCAGTTGGTGAATTCGAATTAAACCGTAACCCAGAGAACTATTTCCAAGATGTTGAACAAGCTGCATTTGCACCAACAAACATCATCCCTGGTATAGACTTCTCTCCAGATAAAATGTTACAAGGTCGTTTATTCTCATACGGAGATGCACAACGTTACCGCTTAGGTGTTAACCACTGGCAAATCCCAGTAAACTCACCAAAAGCTGCAACAAATGTTTGCCCATTCTCAAGAGATGGACAAATGAGAGTAGATGGTAACCAAGGTGGCGGCATTAACTACTATCCAAATAGTTATGAAGCACATCAATCACAACCAGAATACAAAAAACCAGGTTTAGAACTTGAAGGTGAATTATACGAACACGACTTCCGTGAAGATGACGATAATTACTATGAACAACCAGGTAAATTATTCCGTCTACAATCACCAGAGCAACAACAACGTATTTTCCAAAATACAGCTAACGAAATGCAAGGCACTACTGACGAAGTAAAACACCGTCACATCCGTAACTGTTATAAAGCAGATCCAGACTACGGTAAAGGTGTAGCAGACGCATTAAGCATTGATATCAACTCAGTTGATTTAGAAGGATAATATATAAATAGCGTATAGGACAATGACTGTCCTATACGCTATTTTTTTATATAGTGTCTGAGACATCTCAGTGTCTCAGACTACATTATTATAAAGTTTTGTAATTGAGTATCGCTTACTACCATTATTCTGAATTGTGGTAATTAGAACGCGCTAACTTCCATTATTATGAATTCTGGTAATTAGAATGCTGTAACTTCCATTATTTCGAATTGTGGTAATTAGAATACGCTAACTTCCATTTTTCTGAATTCTGGTAATTAGAATACGCTAACTTCCATTTTTCTGAATTCTGGTAATTAGAATACGCTAACTTCCATTTTTCTGAATTGTGGTAATTAGAATGCGCTAACTTCCATTATTTTGAATTGTGGTAATTAGAGGGTACTCAGTAAGGGACATTTCTCAGAATTCTGTCCTTAACAGCACCTCTTACGGACATTTCTCGGAATTCTGTCCCTAACGACGCCTCTTACGGACATTTCTCGGAATTCTGTCCTTAACAGTACCTCTTACGGACATTTCTCAGAATTATGTCTCTAACAAATCTTCCATTTATTATAATTGACTTACTTTTTTAGCTTTAATCATGTGTAAGAAATAGAATGCGACTAATCCTAATAAGGCTACGATAGACATTGCTAGATATAATCCTGAATATCCGATTGAATGTGTGAAGTTACCTAATACATATGGTCCGAATCCTAATCCGAAGTCTAAGCCGATGAAATATGTTGATGTTGCTAATCCCATCGCTTCTACTGGTGATACTTTAACGACTAATGCTTGGAATATAGATTGTAAGTTACCAAATCCTAATCCTATAAATGCACCTGCGATTAATAAGACCGCACCATTGCTTGCAATACTAATTAGGAATAAACCAAGAATTAAACATATAAATGCTGGTATTGTAACGATATTCTCACCGCGTTGGTCCATAATTCTTCCTGTAAATGGTCTTGTAATTAAGACTGCTACTGCATATACAACAAAGAAGAAACTTGCTGCATCTACTAAATGATTTTCTTGTGCGAAGAATTGAATAAATGACAATACTGATGAGTATGCAATACTAACAATCACAACTACGATTGCAATTGGTAAGGCATGTACTGAGAAGAAATCAGTAAGTTTAAATCCTTTTTTCTCTTCTGTTTTAACACTCGCCATAACAGGTGTTTCAACTTTCATGAATAGTGACATAACAAATGCTACAACAATAAGTATCGTACAAATTGTAAATAGTCCAGACATTGGAATGTGTTGATATAGTAATAAGCCTATAAATGGTCCGATTGCTGTACCGAGTACCATACTTAAACTATACATACTGATACCTTCACTACGACGTTGTGCTGGTGTGATAAATGCTGCAATTGTTCCTGTAGCTGTACTTGCTACCCCACTTGCAATACCATTTAGAATACGTACGATTAATAACAATACGAATGATGATGCAGTCACAAGATATAAACCGTTTGTGATAACTAGTAGAATACCACCGATGACTAACACTTTCTTACTACCTACTATATTGATATATTTACCTGTTAAAAATCTACCTACTAATGATCCAACTATGAATAAACCTGATGCTAGACCAGCCATACTGTCTGAAACACCGAACGTTTCTTTACTATAACCACCTACTGTTACTAATAGTAAGTACATTGATAAAAATATAAAAAAGCTAATAACAAAATTAAATATAAAATCTTTTGTCCAAATCGGTTTCTTAATTTGGTCGTCCATTACTCTGTTTCCTCCTCTATTAAATAACTTCTCAAATTCTCTAAAATCTCTTGTGCCTTATTAAGTTCTACTTCATCGACACCAACTGCTTGCAGACATTTTTCTTGAAATACACCAATTCTATGATGAATTTCATCGAATTGATTTTGACCTTGCTCAGTTAATGTAAGGAATTTTTCTCTTTTATCTTCTTTACTATTAACTGCTTGAATCAATTCCCGTTCGATTAATTTTTTTATAATTTTACGAGCTGTAGGTTTCTCAATAAAAGAACGCTTAGAAACTTGAACAAGTGTGGTTGGTTGATTATATGCGATATCATGTAACACTTTGTACTGCGCAGCATATAAATCAAAAGGTGCCAATATTTCATTAATATGATGAATATATGGTCGATACAAATTTGTATAGGAATATAAAAAGTTCTTCATTGTTTTCACCTTTTCTCATAAAAATATAGTTAGCTTTGCTAACTAATACTCAATCATTCTACGCCCATTGTCATGTTATGTCAACACCCATTTACGCTTCTAACAACAATTTTTCAAAAATTTCTATTATAATAAAATTAAACAAATATAAGGAGGAACATGATATGTTAAATGATTTCTATGAAAGATTATCTAAGAAAGAAAACAAAATGATTGAAATCAGAAGATACTTACATGAGCATCCTGAGTTATCTTTTGAAGAAAAAGAGACAGCCCAGTATATTGCTGACTTTTATAAAGATAAGGATGTCACATTACAAACGCATATCGGAGGAGAAGGCATTTACGGTATTAAAGTAACCATTGATTCTGGTAAACCAGGTAAGACGTTAGCGTTACGCGCTGATTTCGATGCTTTACCAATAAAAGAAGATACTGGCCTACCTTTCAGTTCTAAAAATGAAGGTGTCATGCATGCTTGTGGTCATGACGCGCATACTGCATATATGATGGTGCTTGCTGAAACTTTAATTGAAGTGAAAGATCAACTTAAAGGTAAAATTGTCATCATTCACCAACCTGCAGAAGAAAAGCCACCTGGTGGTTCACAATACTTAATTAAAGATGGCATTCTTGATGGTGTTGATAATGTTATCGGCGTCCATGTCATGAGCGCACTTGAAAGTGATCACGTTTATTATAGAGAAGGCAATGTTCAATCAGGTCGAAATATCTTTAAATTAAAAATAACAGGACGTGGTGGTCATGGTTCTTCACCACATTTAGCAAATGACCCAATTGTTGCAGCAAGTAGCTTTGTCATGTCTGTACAAACAATCGTCTCAAGAAGATTAAATCCATTTGATATGGGCGTTATTTCTATCGGTTCATTTGATGGTAAAGGACAGTTTAATATCATAAAAAATGAAGTTACGCTTGAAGGTGACGTTAGAGGTATGAACGAAGAAACTCTACAACTGATTGAATCAGAAGTTAAACGACTTTCTAAAGGTTTAGAATCTATGTATGGTGTTCAATGTGAACTTGAATATACGAGAGATTATCCGGTTCTATATAATGATCCTGAATTAACGAAACAAGTTGCGAAAGCAATTGAAGCGGCTAATATTCCTGAAGTTAAAAGTGTTGAACGTTGCGAACCACAACCACCATCAGAAGATTTCGCTTACTATGCAAAAGAATTGCCTTGTACCTTCTTCTATGTAGGCGCAAGTCCTAAAGATAAAGAAACATTCCCTCATCACCATCCTAAATTTGATATTGATGAAGGTTCTCTACTTATTGCAGCTAAATCAGTCGCTGCTGTTACGTTCGATTATTTAGGTGTTCAATAATCCAATTACTTAACAGATGTTAAGTAATATCACACCAAGTGTAAATTTACCTGACTCATATTTCTTTTTTCTTATTTTATATTTTATACT
Organism: Mammaliicoccus sp. Q-M61; assembly: GCF_022386055.1. Taxonomy (NCBI): domain Bacteria; kingdom Bacillati; phylum Bacillota; class Bacilli; order Caryophanales; family Staphylococcaceae; genus Mammaliicoccus; species Mammaliicoccus sp. Q-M61. Next base: position 74,945 of record NZ_JAJNJL010000003.1, on the reverse strand, counting down.
TTTAAAAAAATAAGGAGTTGAGGGAAGATGAGTCAGACAGATACACTTTTATTATTCGGTTGTACGTTGTTAGTTTGGTTAATGACACCTGGATTAGCATTATTTTACGGAGGATTAGTTCAATCTAAAAATGTTTTAAATACTTCCATGCACAGTATTTCAGCAATTGTTGTTGTAACATTCACATGGGTATTAATAGGATTTTCTATTAGTTTTGGCGGTAACAATTTATGGATAGGTGATTTCTCACACGCATTATTAAACGGTGTTGGATTCACATCTAATGGTAATTTTAGTGAAACCATTCCATTCGCATTATTTATGCTTTTCCAATTAACATTTTGTACCATTGCCGTTTCAATTCTTACTGGTTCAGTAGCTGAAAGAATGAAATTCGGACCATTTTTAATCTTTATGAGTTTATGGGTCATTCTAGTTTATAGCCCAGTAGCACATTGGGTATGGGGTGGCGGCTGGATTCACAAACTTGGTGCAATTGATTTTGCTGGTGGTACAGTAGTCCATATTTCATCTGGTGTTTCTGGACTCGTACTTGCCCTACTACTCGGTTCTAGAAAACCTAGCAATAAGAAACCACCACATAATTTAGTCATTACTTTAATCGGTGGTATTCTCGTATGGTTCGGTTGGTTTGGCTTTAATACAGGATCAGCACTCACTTTCGATTCAGTTGCCATGCTCGCATTTGTTAATACAATATTAGCATCATGTGCAGGTATTGCCGGTTGGTCTATCTTTGAATATATTCAAAAGAAAAAAGTTACGTTAATCGGAACATTATCAGGAATGTTAGCAGGACTTGTAACGATTACACCAGCAGCAGGTTTTGTCGGTTACGGAAGTGCAATGATTCTAGGAATATTAGGCGGATTCGTTTGTTACTATGTTATCACGCATCTAAAAGTATTACTTAACTATGACGATGCATTAGATGCATTTGGATTACATGGATTTGGAGGCGTCGTTGGTGCAATAGGAACAGGTTTATTCCAAAATTCTAGCGTCAACTCAACAATAGCAGACGGTGTATTCTTTGGTGGTGGCATTATGCCAGTAGTCGTACAAATCGTTGCCGTCGTCGTAACAATCGCATTTAGTGGCATCATGACATACATCATCGCTAAAATCATCAGTATCTTTACAACATTAAGAACAGACGAAAAAGCAGAACTAGAAGGCTTAGATGCCGTCTTCCATGGCGAAACCGCATATGGATACGAACTCAAACAAGAAAAAGCATAAAAATATATAGCACAAAAAAACAAGCATATCACTTAACTGAACCATTCAGTCATAACGTGATATGCTTGTTTTTGTTTATAATATTTATATCATCTCCAACCACATTATTTAAAATAATCACCATACATCCAATTAAATACCCATTGTAAATTAACCTTTGGCTTAGGTTGAACATCTATAATAGGCTGAAGAATATCCCTCATCTCCTGTTTAACCCGCTTCTCATTCACTTTTCTTAAACTAACATCACTAAAATCCTTCTCCAACACATATTCTATTTTATAAGAATTATTAAAACTATATTGAGTTCTAGCATGATCTACAAAGTCTATATATTCAAATTTATCATTTTTAGTATTAAATTCAATATAAGACTCTAATTCTCCATAATGATTCTTTTTATTTAATTTTTTTACAGTATAATATCTGTAATCATTTAAATAGGAATCTTTATATTGGTATACAAATGAATCATCTTTGGGTTTTTCAATAGAATTTAAATTTTTCATAACCATAATAACTTCTGGATCTATATTAGGGCTATGATCAATATGTTTAGAATAATATACAGAATAGTGTTCCATATGGCTAATTAAAAGGTGTCTAGAAATTAGTAATATTACAATTAGAGGTATAAGATACAAAACCGTTACCTCAAACGTTTTATAAATCACACGTCTAATAAATTTAAATATTATCATAAATATTCACTTCCAACATTAATATTCATTCCTAAAATAGTCTTTATACCACCAATTAAATACCCATTGTAAATTAACCTTTGGCTTAGGTTGAACATTTATTACAGGTTGAACAATTGAACGTATTTGTTTTTTTACTTCAATTTCATTAATATTTGAAACAGGCTTTTCTAGTCCTCTTTTTTCAATAAATGAAATTAATTTATATTTATCATTAAATAAATATATATCATAATTTTCTATATATTCAATTTCATTTTTGGAATCTCCCATAATTACAGAACGATGATGATCAGGATTTTTTGTATCTTCACTATTAATTCCATCTACTGAATATTTTAAACAATTACCGATTCCATATATACACGTCGGAGAATAAGTTACACCCTCTATCTTTGGTGTTTCTGCTCTAGCTATATTTTTGATTAACATTTCAACTTCTGGGTCTCTTCCTTTGTCATGAGGTATATGTTTAGCATAATAAACGGAATACTTTGAGAAGTTTAAATATAGATATAATGAGAGTATTAATACAACTAACGTCAACCTAAACAAGTTTAGATAAAACGCAAATAATATCCAGACTTTATAATTTTTTATGCTATTCCACATGACTTACTCACCTTCTAAATAATCTTTTTAACTTTCTAAATCCTTTTCTTATAAATTTTTTACTTTTACTGATGCTATTTGATATTTTTCTTGAATACCTTCTAGTTCTGTTCGCTATAGTTTTCACTGGTCTATAAATTCTTTTAAAGACAGATTTCCTAACAGGCATATAAATTCTTTTAGAGATAAATTTCCTAGCAGGCATATAAATTCTTTTAGAAACAAATTTCCTAGCAGGCATATAAATTCTTTTAGAAACAAATTTCCTAGCAGGAATATAAATTCTTTTATTAAAGGCTCTTCGAATAGATTTCATTTTACGAGCAACATATTTAATAGTGCGGCTATTATTAATTTTTCTCTTAATAATTCTTTTTATAGGCGAAATTATTCGTTTAGATAGCTTCATAACATTTTGCTTTATTTTTCTTCTAATTGAAACTAAATTTCTTTTTATAGGTTTAACAATCTTTTTTACAATATACTTTTTAACATTACTTTTAACCTTCTTTAATTTCCTAGTCACTTTATTTTCAATGATTTTTTTGACTATTTTTATATTTTTTTTGGTTCTTTCAATAATATTTTTTCCTTTTTCCACAAAAAATTTAGGTGTAAATTTTATAAATTCATATATATATTTTCTACCTAATATAAGCCCACCTAAAGTAGCAATAGATGCAACAAATAAATAACCCGATTTATTATTCACATCTTTCTTAACTATAATTGGTAAAACCTCACTCTTGAACTTTTTTCTTTCAACATCTAAATTTTCTGTACTGTAATATTTAATAATTCTCTCATTTAAGGGTAAGTCTTTAAATTTTGGATGATAGTACATAATCATTGCATCAATATCAGAATTCCCATCTTTTTTATTAATATTGGTTAATAAGTCACCAGTGAGCGCATTTAATTGGAAAAATTTATCTTCCGATGATATGCCATCATATTTTTCAAGTGGTAAACTAGCTATTTTCTTTATAAGTTCTTTATACCACACGCTTTTTTCTACACTTCCCAAAGTAGCACCCATATGAGGAAAATCTATATCATAGTTCTTCGACACATGTATGTGATGAAGAAGATTATCACTTTTAATTACTTTATTTTTTCCTTCTATAAATTCTATCTCAAAATTTGCTTTAGGATATTTCACTTTACTTTTATCTATTTTCCATAAATCATTAACTGAAATTTGCAAAATATTATTTTTATAGTTATGATAGGCTAATCCATTGGCTATATAATGGTTTATTTCATTAAAATTACCTTTATACTTTTTATTCGCCTCTGCTGCTAGTGCATTTAAGAACCTTATGAATTCAATTTGTTCTTGGCCTTTAAGGCCAGTATTAATTGCAAACCAATCTTTTTTGTTTTTCTTTTTATATTTGTGTAAATCAATATGTGACCCTGACTTATTCTGTTGTCTTTCTTTATTTATTTTTTTAGAGTGTGTTATATAGTTTTTTTGTTCAGAAAATTTTGTAAAACTGTTTATTCTTTTTAATGAATTATTTTTATTATGATAGTTTTGATATGCCTTAGGTATTTTTAGTTTTTGCGGCGATTTAATGTATGAAATGTAACGAGGTCTATATATATCTTTCGTAGATTTATTTGGTTTCTTACTTATAGTATTCTTGCTTTTTAAATTTTTAGTTTTCGCATTTGCTGTAGGTTTGTTTTTTGATTTTGTAGGTATGTTTTTTATAGGCAATGCTTTAGTATTCTTTGTTTTTTTATTCTTTTCTCTATTTTGATTAGTTTTATTTAATTTGTTTGAAGGTTTAGTATGCTTCTTAATATTTTTCTCTTTTACATAAATAAAATTATAAGTACTACCCTTATTGATAATTGTCTTAAATATTTTAGGTTTAATATATCCTTTTATATTTGGAGGATTAAATTTAATTTCAGCTCCTTTATCATAAGTATATTTTAAAGAAGCTCTAATCTTATTACCGTTTTCATCATAAAAATTATAAATAATTTGGGGTTTTAATTGATAAAACAGGTTAATAACTTGATCATTTTTATTTTGATTATCAATTTTATAATATAACTTCGTATATTTATCTATTTTCGGCACTGGTATCTTATAATTTTTGTTATTATAACCTGTATATGTTTTTGATGATAAAATTTTTTCTCCTTTTATATTTAAATAATTAACTCTGTATTTTTGTTTAATTTTTGTATTCATTTTTACCTGTAAACTGCTACCAAAAATATCATATCTAACAGCAATTGCATAGTTATAGGAATCATTTCTCCGCATAGGCGCAGGTGAATAAAATGTATAATCAAAGTTAGATAAAAACCCTACTCCCAAATAACCACCTTTAGGTAAATCAATAGATCCATTCAACCCTTCAACACCTGGAGTTGCATCGTAAATTATATTATTAGAAACCTTGAGATTTGAATCTTCGGGAATTACTTCCCCAAGATTAGATAAATTACTTTCAACTCCCTGAGCAGCATCAATATCAGTTGATATAAAATTTACAAGAACAGGATTTTCCTCATAAGTACCATGTTTCACTATTTGATAAAATAAACTTAGATTATTTGCTTCATTATATAATGTTACTATTGAGTTCCCATTTGTATTAGGAATAAACTGTTCACCTGTAAATGCTAAACCTTTTACTCTATTATCATTATTATATCCAGAGTTTTTCTTCCAATCTTCCTTATCAGAATTCTTTACAGTCCAAAGTAAATCTAAGTTAATACCTGATTTTGTTGTTCCAACAAAATTAATTCTCCCTTTATCCCCATTATTCAAGCTATAAGCTTTAACTGGAACATTAGGAGTATTTTGACCACCAAATGTATCACTATGATTAATAATACCTTTCTCTTTACCAGTTATAATATCTACATATGTTTTATCTGACCAATGTAATCCTTCTTTTGTTAACAAATTATCATCTGTTAAATTCTCACCAGTTATATTTAATTTAATATTATCGAAATATGAAATTCCAGATTTATTTTTGTCTCCCTTTCCTTCAATTTCAACATCTACAATTCTTGGATTTTTAGTGTATGTAGGATTATTATTTTCCTCTGAAGCTATGACTGATTTATCATCATTTGATTCTATATTTTTTACTGTAATAGTATCTACTTTTTCATTAATTTCTATTGGTTGACCTTTACTATTACTAAGAACTGTTGAATCCTCAGAATTATTAATAACTTCGGTTGCGAATGTAATCGATTGGTTAAGTATAAACATAGTAACAATAAATAATAATATACTAATTAATTTCCATGTCTTCATTACACTATTCCTTTATTCAATTTTTCTTATAATAATCATCTGTTTTTCTACTATTTTCAATAATACTAATAACTTAAATTTTCTCCTACATTTAATTTCCTCCTTGTCTATTTTTGAATTAAGCTTATTTATATATCGATATTATATTATATAATCCATCTTCTATTTTCAAGCAAATATATAAAAACCCTATCCATCACGTTGATGGATAGGGTTTAATGGCTATTACTCCGCTTCTTTCTTCTTACGTGGATAGCTTATTATAATAGACACGATACCGCATATGCCTAATAAATATGGATAAAATGAATAAGGTAATAGTGATACTGTTGATATTCCTGCGACGCTTGTTGCTGCTAATACTTGTGCGCCATATGGAATAATTCCTTGTACTGTACTTGCAAATATATCTAATATACTTGCTGATTTTCTGCGATCAATTTGATAATCATCTGCTATTTCTTTTGCGAGTGGTCCTGCTGTAATGATTGAAATTGTGTTGTTAGCTGTTGCTAAATTTGTCACGCTTACTAAACTGGCAATTCCAAATTCTGCACCTCGTTTAGATTTCAAGCGTTTCGTTACGGTATTGAGCAACCATTTGATTCCGCCATGGTATTCTATGAGACCAATCATACCACCGATTAATAATGCGATCATAGAAATATCTTGCATGCCGATAAGTCCATCTGAGATTGCTTTTAAATTTTCTGCTAGTGTAAATGAACCGTCTAACAATCCTATTAAGCTTGCTACGATGACACCAAACACTAATACCATCAATACGTTCATTCCACATAATGCACTAATTAATACAAATAAGTATGGAATGACTTTAATGATACTATAGCCACCTTGGCTAGCATCTGTCATACCTGCATCTTTTGTAACAAACCATAGAATAAGCACTGTTAAGATAGCACCTGGTAATACAATTAAGAAATTCATCTTAAATTTATCGCTCATTTTCGTTTGTTGTGTTCTAACTGCTGCGATGGTTGTATCTGAAATCATTGATAAATTATCACCGAACATTGCACCACCTACGACAGTTGCTGTTGTTAAAGCAAGTGAGATATCTGTTGCTTCTGAGATACCTACGCCTACTGGTGCTAATGCTGCTACTGTTCCCATTGATGTACCCATCGCTACTGAAATAAATGCACCAACAATGAATAAACCTGCTAATAAAAACTGTCCGGGAATTAAAGATAATCCTAAATTAACAGTTGAACTTACAGCCCCCATACTTTTAGCTGTTTGACTAAATGCACCTGCCATTAAAAAGACAAATACCATTAATAAAATGTTAGGATGAGCTGCACCTTTTGTAAATATATCTAATTTTTTAGCTAAAGGCGTCTTTGGATACATGGCACATGCAAAGACTGCTGCAATCAGAATCGCTACATTTAAAGGTAAGTAATTAAAATCTTTCATGATTAATCCAGTACCTATAAACAGCGTTACAAATACGATTAACGGTAATAAAGCTATAAATGATCCTTTATGATTAATTTGATTCATTATTTTCTCCTCTTATATATCTTGAATACTTTAAAAGGGTACAGTACATATTGTTTCTCGTCAAATATTAATTTTTAATTTTACCATTTGATGATTAAATCATCAAAATCAGGTAATATAACTATCATAAGATTAAAGCAAATGTTAAGGGGTTCAATTATGATTATTAGTAATACAATTAATGATTTTTTTAATAACTTTCATTTAAATGAACAGTCGAGGCTTTCATATTTTACAAAGTATCATACAGAGTTTCAGCATGCAGGTTATGATGAACATGTACTATGTCAAAATATCCATCCAACGCTTCTAAAATTAGAACAAGACCTTCCCTTAATTTTAAAAATAAATACAACATTGGTTCATATTATCTTTGAAGTAAGGCTGAAATTTCTAAAGCAATATCAAACATATTTAAAGCCAGATATTTATTTTCTTGTTGGGACATATAAAGAAGATGCTTCAATTCAATTAGAAGATAACGCACATTTATATTTATTTATAGAATCTCTATGTCATAAATATGATTTATTATACGATGTGATAGCGTATTATTTTGCGAAGTTATACATATATGAAATCATTAAAGAATACTACCCTGAAATGGTTACGACGACTATTTTGAACAATAAACATGTCATATTAGAAGAAGCGATTGTCCTACATATATTAAAGACGCTCAATTATACATATCCTTATAAAGAAAGACATGACTTTAAAGACATTCAACAATCAGCTTCTAAACTTGAATCTGAATTAACGACAGAGACCATACTTCAAGTCATTCAAAAATAAAAAATACTTTCATATCCCATTCGTTTAAAAGAATTGGTTATGAAAGTATTTTTGTTTATAAAGTTTTCATTAAATCTCTAATTAATATTGTGATGTTATGTTTTTTAGATTGTTCACTTAAGAAAAGTGCAATATCTAATTGTTTCTTATCTGTATCATTTAGAATGCCCATCTCTAATCGTGATTGCACAATATTATAAACTAATTCACTATATAACATATATCTATTCGATTTAATCGTAATATCTAATGCAGATTGAGCATAAGCTAAACATCTGTCATAAGCTTTTTCATTCGAGTAAATATTAGATAATGTATATAACAATTTGATTTGATAATTATCGTCTACATTATAGCGTTTAGCAATTTCTAAACCTTGTTCTAGTGATGACTTTGCTTTTTCATTTTCATTCTGTCTATAGTAGTAAATTGCGCGCGTATTACAGATAGAAACTTGTAATTTCTCATACATATTATGATCCATTAAACGATAAGCTTCTTCTATTAGTTGTAGAGATTGTTCAACATCATCATGCTTATAAAAAGTAATAATCGATCTTACCCACTTCGAAGCAGCAATTTCATCTGTTGAACTATTAGATAAATAATTGCCATCTATAATAGGTATGAGCGCATCATAATCACGCTCTTCTAACAATCTTTCTATTACTTTTAATTTCTGTTCTAATTGTGTATCTAACTCATCGCCAATGTATAAATAGTCCATACTACAATTTAATCTTCTTGAAATGTTAAATAGTAGTTGAGATCCCGGTTGTAATTCATTCTTTTCTATTTTTGAAATTTGACTTTGAGTCGCAATACCTTGCGCTAAATTCTGTTGAGATAGCTTTAAATCTATTCTCCTTTGTTTGACACGTTCTCCTAATTTCATATATAACGCTCCCCGTATTCAGTTATCGAATTAACATGTTTGAATAACCCACGCTATGCATATCATCTGGTATCGGTGTTGCTGTGCATATTTGTCCCGTCAAATATACACGACCTTGATTCATAAGCATTTTACGATGTATCATATGTTTCGGATTCTGCATGTTAATGTCCTCCTCTTTATTTTAAGTCTCAATGTGTGAAAATACAATTATTTTATCCAGTTACGCCTACTGAATTCCAAGCATTGACCACTTGTTGTACTTCTGTTGAGTTTGCACCATATAAATCAGATGCTGCTTGTTTTAACGCAAATTTAGCATCTAAGAATGAAGAGTTTGAACTTAAGTATTGTGTTAAAGCTCTATAATAGATGTCTTCTGATTTTTCTTTTCCAATTTTAGTAATTGTTAAATAAGCTGCTTTATTCGGTATACCACTATTAATATGCACGCCACCATAGTCACCTTGTTCAGTATTTGGCAAGTTCTGATAATTATTCATATGTGCAGGTTGATTATATTGTTCTGGATTAGAAAGACTTCTTAATCCATCACCTGGTTTACCTGGTGTGTATGCATCTTCTCCCATTAACCAGTCTTCAGGGTCAACGAAGTAACCAAACACATCTGACATTGATTCATTTAAAGCACCTGGTTGATTCTCATATACAAGATTTGCACTATGTTCTGTAACAGCATGTGTTAATTCATGTGCAACAACATCATCTGCAGCTGATAATGATGTAAATGTTCTACCATCTCCATCTCCATACACCATGTATTGGCCATTCCAAAAGGCATTATTATAATTTCTATCAAAATGAACAATAGAATTAATTTCTGCACCGTTTCCATCATAACTATCTCTATTGTGTGTGTTTAAATAGTAGTCATATGTTTTAGCAGCATTAAAATGGGCATCCACTCCTGCAGCTTGATTTTTACTATTAAAGTTTGTATCCGTATCTGTCATAAGTGAAAAGCTAGACGTACCATTCTTTGCATCATAAGTATGGATTGTTCCAGAATGTGTTTCATCTTGTAAACCATAACCATTGCTTATTTTTGTTAAATTGAGTGGCTTTTTAGTATCCCCATTAACACCTACACCACTTCCGGCAATATGTTCAATTTTATTTTTCTTACTTACAACTTCACCAGTCTCAGCATCAATTTTAATTTCCCAACGTGCTGGTTTAGGATCTAAATAAATAATTTCAACATTATAGACTAATTTTTTCTTTTCAGCATTGATCACTAGTTCATCTTTGTTAACGACTTTTTGTCCTTTAATATTTTTCACTTCATTTTGACTTACGCCGATACTTTCAAAAGCTTTATTAACCGCTTCATCTTTAGATAAACTTTGTTTATTTGTATATGTAACTTTTTCTGTATTGACATCCCCATTGACGAGCTCTAATTCTTGATTATCATTGGTATGTATCTTGACTTCTTTATCTTCGACAACGTAGTTATCTACTTTAGGTTTTAAAGTATAATGCGTATATCCTAAGTTATCTTTAAATTCATTTGCTACTTCAAATTGTTTGTAACTTTTCTTAATATTTGGATTGCCTGGTAACTGACTCAAAATCTCTTGCGCTTCAGCTTTTGTGTTTATTTCTTGTTTAGGAATTGATTTTAATTCCTTTTGATCTAAAGGACTACTTTCTTTCGCACTAGCCACATTTGATAATCCTAAAGTCAAAGCCATAACTGAAGTAAAACCTACTGATAAAATTTTTTTCGATCGATACATTTAATCCACCCCTATATATTTTTAGAATAAGTACAATTTAATTATATATAACATGAAGTATAAAGTCATTATAAAAAGTGTAATTTTATATTACATTTATATTACATATAGAATATCCACATATATTAATTTGATTTGCTACATTTTGATTTAACGACATACTTACACTAAAATATATATAATGAAAGCTTTAAAGGAGGATGCTGATGTTTACAATTATTAAAAATGGTGATGTATATTCACCGAACTATAAGGGTCAGCAATCGATACTTATTCAAGGGCGATCTATTATTAAAATCGGAGATATAGATATTGAATTAATAAAGCAACTGGATCCAAACTTAAAGATCATCGATGCTACAGGATATACGGTTATGCCTGGGATTTTAGACCCACATATTCATTTGCTTGGAGGTGGCGGAGAAGCGAGTTATGTGACGCGAACGCCAGAAGTTCAATTAACAAATTTAATATCAAATGGTATTACAAGCGTAGTTGGCTTAATAGGTACAGATGGTATTTCTAGAACACTAACGAGTTTATATGCAAAGGCTCAAGCATTAGAAGCTGAAGGTGTCTCTACATATATGTACACAGGTAATTATCACTTGCCCGTTACTACAATTACAAACTCCATCAAAGAAGATTTGTTTTTAATTGATAAAGTGATTGGCACTGGTGAGATTGCTATAAATGATTTCAGATCATCTATTCCAACAATTGAAGAACTTGCAAGAATTGTGGCTGACACAACAGTAGGCGGAATGCTAAGTGGAAAAGCTGGTGTAACACATTTTCATATAGGTACAGGCAAACATAAACTGAAACAAATTCATGACCTAATCGATCATTTTGATGTTAAACCGAACAAACTATATGTGACACATTTTGATAAAGGGATAGATTTGTTAGAAGAAGGTATTTCATTAAGTCATAAAGGTGTGTATGTTGACTTAACAGCAAGTTCAAATACTGTAGAATACGTCAATTATTACCGAGCACATGGAGGAGACATCTCGAAGTTGACGGTTTCTTCAGATGGACATGGCAGTTTACCTAAATTCGATAAACACAATCAACTTGTAGGTTATGATGTTGCAAAATGCAGCACGCTAACAGACCAATTATTTAATTTATTGGTACAAGACTCGAACTGGGAAGAAGTGATTGCTTTATTTACTTCTAATGTCGCAAACGTATTAACACTACATCATAAAGGTCATATCGAAGAACACTATGATGCAGATATATTAATAATTAATCCGAAAAAGAAACAAATAAAAGATGTATTTGCAAAAGGACAACATATGCTTTCAGATTATCAAATGATTAGAAAAGGTATGTTTGAATAAAATACAAAACAAGCAGGGACAAAAATTTGTCCCTGCTTATTTACACTTCCTATTTAAATTCCATCTATAAATTCTACGGAATCAAGCTCTATTTGCTCCCCATCTTCTTTACGTTTTTTAATATGGAATTCTCCCCATTTACATAAGTGCTCTAGTAATTCATTTAGTGTACTACCATATTCTGATATCTCGTATTCAACTTTTGGTGGTACTTGTTGATATACAATTCGATTAATAATGCCATCTTTTTCTAATTCTCTTAATTGTTGCGTTAACATTTTTTGTGTAATATGCGGAATAGCTTTTTTAAGTTCAGATGTTCGCATTGTTCCATGCTTTAAATGACACAGTATCACTGGCTTCCATTTACCGCCAATGACATCTATTGTTGCTTCTACACCAATATTATATTCCGTAACTTCCATCATGATTCCTCCCTAAGGCACTTTTTAGTACCTATATGACTTTAAAGTGCGTACTTCCTATTTGTCTTATTACGTTTTAAAATATCACATATCTTATAACAAAGGAAGGAATATAAAAATTGAAAAACAAATTTTCGAATCAACTCGCACTTATATCACTTGCTATCTCAGCTTTTGCTATTGGTTCTACTGAATTTATTAGCGTAGGATTACTCCCATTAATTAAAGATGCCTTTGATGTGACAATCCCATTAGCAGGACTTACTGTATCTTTATATGCTATTGGTGTTACAGTTGGCGCACCTATCTTAACGCCTTTAACAAACAATATGAAAAGAAAGAATGTTTTAATACTCATTATGGTTGTGTTTATTATTGCTAATGTATTTGCAGGACTTGCAACATCATTTAGTTTATTACTCGCTATGAGAGTGCTTAGTGCTTTCTCACATGGTGTATTCATGTCTATTGCAACAACCATTGCAGCTGACTTAGTCCCTGCGCATAAACGCTCAAGTGCCATCGCCATGATGTTTACAGGTTTAACAGTTGCAACGATTACAGGTGTCCCATTTGGTACTTGGGTCGGTCAAAACTTCGGTTACGAAATGTCATTCTATACGATTGCTTTGATAGGACTCATTAGTTTAATCGCAAATATATCATTCGTTCCAAAAAATTTAACAGAATATGAGCAAGCACCTATTATTAAACAACTTGCTATCTTTAAAAACAAACCGCTTATGTCTATTTATTTAATTACAGCGCTTGGCTATGGTGGTACATTTGTTGTTTACACTTATATGACTGAAATTTTAACGAATATATTAGGTTATGACTCAAATAGTATTGTCATTATTTTAATATTGTATGGTGTGATGGTTGCGATTGGTAATACATTAGGTGGAAAATTAACGAACCATGCGCCAACGAAATCATTAACGATTATTTTTCTTTTACAAGCATTAACGTTATTACTTGTTGGATTTACGATACATTTTCATGTAGTTGGCCTTATCAGTATATTATTAATGGGACTATTCGCATTTATGAATGTTCCCGGGTTACAACTTATTGTCGTACTTTTTGCTGAACGTAATAGTAAAGAAACTGTCAATTTCGCTTCAAGTTTAAACATCTCTGCATTTAACATAGGTATTACACTTGGTTCTGTTATCGGTGGATTTATATTAAACTACTTAACACTATCTAGCACGCCTTATTTCGCATTTATCATGGTGCTTGTAGCAAGTATTTTAATGTTTGTCGTTAACAAGCATGAAACAGCTGAACCTTTACAAACAACTTAATAATAATAATAAAAAAGCGAGAAATGTATGAGATATCAACGGGTACCTCATGCGTTTCTCGCTTTTTAAATACTTCAAATTTCTTCATTTTTTAATATTTTTCGTGCGTTCTCTTTCAATCGTGTGACAGTCTCAATACCTTTCGTACGTTCTAAAAATTCATATGCTTCTTTAATATGAAAGTTTCTATTGGATGTATTATGAGCATCACTTCCAAGAATATGAATAGCATCTTGTTCTAATAAATAATCAGCTACTCTTTTAGCATCTTCGCCATATTTATTCACTAAAGAGCCTGCTGTAACTTGACATAATGCGCCTCTATCAATTAAATTAAATAAAATTTGTGGATCATCTTGAATCGGAATGATACGTTCTGGATGAGCTAATATTGGACGGTATCCAGCATTAAATAACTTTTCAAATGTTAGTTCAGCAAATTCTGGTATCGAGAAAAATGGAAACTCAATTAACACATATCTTGAACCTTCAGTAATAGGTAACAATTCACCAGATTCTAATCCTTCAAGTTCTTCGCCAAACATATGAATTTCTTGGCTAGGATAAACTTTAATATCAATATGATGATCATTTAATAGAGATTGTACTTCTTCAGTTCTACTTTTTACGATATCGGCATTATTTCTAAACCGATGTTTTATATAATGAGGTGTTGCAACTATATCTGTTATACCAATTTTCTCAGCTTCTCTTGCAAGTTCAAGCATACTTTCCTCATCTAATGGACCATCATCTAATCCATATAATAAATGATTATGAATATCTATCATGTGCACCTCTCCTTTTATCACGTAACTAAAATCATACAACTTTATTCCCTTATTACTTATATTGTAACAAATAACTGTTTTTAACCAGTATTAAAATGACTGATTTTTGCAAATAAGCAGAAAAGTTGTTTTTAAAACTATTTTATATGAACATAAAAATATCGACATATAAGGAGTGGGAAAAACATGGAATTAGCAAAAGCATTAGAAAAAAGACGCTCTGTTAAATCTTATGAGCCATACGATTTAGATAGAGAAACAATTTATAATTTATTAGATCAAGCTGCATTATCACCTTCAGCTTGGAACTTACAACAATGGAAAGTAATTGTTGTTGATACAGATGAAGCAAAAGAAAAATTATATAACGCAGCTAATAAACAAATTAAAATAAAAGAATCTAGCGCGACATTTATCATTTTAGGTGACTTAAATGCACATGAAACAATTGGTGATATCGCAGATGATTGGATAGACCATAAACATATACCAGCTGATAAAAAATCAGGATTAATACAAAGTGTCCACCAATTCTTTGAAAGTGATACAAACAGAAGAGACGAAGCAATACGTGGCGCTTCATTATTTGCGATGAGTTTAATGTTAGTCAGTGAAGACGCAGGTCTCGCAACTTGCCCAATGATAGGCTTTGACAAACAAGCAGTAATTGATGCATTTAATATTGAAGATAACTTAGTACCAGCAATGCTTATCTCAATTGGTAAAGGTGAAATGAATAATGATAGAGCCTCACGCATACCAGCATCAGCATTTGCGAAATTCGAATAAAGAATGTTCTAAATTTGTAAAAAACTCACCTCATTCATGCATAAAAAAGTATTATAATGAAAGTAACAAAGTGAGGTGTTTAAGATGAACAAACGTTATCAAAAGGTTCTAGTACTTTACTTAATTTCAACGTTCGTGCCATATGCATTATTCAGTAGAAAAAATGATAGCACATTAACTAAAACTTGGTTACCAAGTTCATTAGTAGGATACGGTATCTTTGCATATGGACTCAAAGTTTTAACAAAAATGAAAAAAGCAGCTTAACCATAAGCTGCTTTCCGATTAGGAGCAATATGAGCAAACTGAACTTATGTAAGTTCAGTTTGTTTTTTGTTTGGGGGGTGGATGGTGGGAAAGTCTTGGCTTTATTCGGTACTTAAGCCATGACTTAGACGATCTCTTGGCTTTATTCGGGACTTAAGCCATGACTTGGGCGATCTCTTGGCTTTACTCGGTACTTAAGCCATGACTTGGGCGATCTCTTGGCTTTATTCTGTACTTAAGCCATGACTTGGACGATCTCTTGGATTTATTCAGTACTTAAGCCATGACTTGGACGATCTCTTGGCTTTACTCTGTACTTAAGCCATGACTTGGGCGATCTCTTGGCTTTATTCAGTACTTAAGCTAAGACCCAATACTCAAACTTACACCACCCACACCATTACACACTACTACTTCTCACTTTTTACCATTTCTGCATATTCTGTATCGGTTATGGCATAAATGACATCGTCTACTACTTTTTCTTTATGAATTCTGTTTTTAGGCATGACCCCTATTTTCTTCATGCCGAGTCTTTTCATCACTTCGCCTGATTTCGGATTAATTGTACTGTGCATTGCTTTTACTTGATTAAGTCCTAATGTTTCAAATGATAGTGATAGCAATGCTAATCCTGCTTCTGTCATATAGCCATTACCTGTATATTTTAAGTTAAGGGCATAACCGAGTTCTCCGCGTTTATGTTCTTGCTCAACTCTTAAATCAATTGTACCTATTAATTTATCTTCGGATTTTAATTCGATACCATACTTTCCTAATGGTGCGTTCATATAATATCCCGCAATTACACTTTTAGTTTCTTCTTTAGATAAGTGTGTTGGAAATACATGTGTTGTATTTTCAACATCAGATGCATATTCGAATAATGATTCAACATCATTTAAATTAATAGGTCTTAATATAAGTCTTTCTGTTTCCAATATTTGATTTTCTGCTAATTCGACTAATACATCCATACTTAACACCTACTTATGATTGATATTCGTTCAACGCTAATGCTAGACAACCGATTATACCTTGGTCATCATTTAAACTTGGCGTAACAATATATTCTTCTACTGGTGGCACTGCAATATAGTTGTTATTTAATCGTTCAAATTGCTCATGCACTTTTTTTAATAAATGTGATTGATGCATCACACCACCGCCAAAAATGATTTTTTCAGGCGACAACATAAGTGCTGTATTAAGTGCTGCTTGTGCAATATAATAAGCAACGATATCCCAGTCTTGAGCATTTTCATGAATTTCTTTTGCAGAAATACCTGCTCTTTTTTCGATTGCTGGACCTGAAGCTAAACCTTCTAAACAATTACCGTGGTACGGACAATTACCTTCAAAGTCTTGATCATCTTTATGAATTTTAATAGACATATGTCCCATTTCAGGATGACTTAACCCTTGAACAATTTTCCCTTTTACGATCGCACCACCACCGATACCAGTACCTACTGTATAGTAAACAGCTGAGTCAATATTTTTTGCGATTCCTTTTTTATACTCACCGTATAAAGAGGCATTTACATCTGTTGTAAATGCTACAGGTACGTCGAAATGTTCTTGAACTGCTCCTATAAAATCAAAATTTTGCCACGCAATTTTTGGTGTCGAAGTGATATATCCATATGTATCAGAATCTTTATTGATATCTATCGGTCCAAATGATCCTATACCTATACTACTAATTTGATATTGTTTAAAAAATTCTATAACTTTAGGTAATGTTTCTGACGGCTCAGTTGTTGGTATAGAGATGCGTTCAATTACATTTAAATCTTCATCACCAACTGCACATACAAATTTCGTTCCACCCGCTTCAATCGCACCTAGAAGTTTCACTTATATCACACTCTTTCCCATTTTATTTATTTTCACAAATCATACTCTAAATCATAACGCATACGTTCATTAGAACCATCTCTTCTTCTTGAAGACGATTAACATAATAATTGCTATAACGGCCATAATAACAAGAACAATATAATACCCATCATGCCATTCGAGTTCTGGCATATTCGTAAAGTTCATCCCGTAAATACCTGCAATTAAAGTTAAAGGCATAAACACAACAGAATAAATGGTTAATATTTTCATTATATTGTTCATCTTGAATGAGTTCAAAGAAATATAATTATCTCGTATATCACTCGTCATTTCTCGTGACGAATCTACCATTTCCATTTGTTTCATAAGGTGGTCATTAATATGCGTAATATATAGAAATTGTTGTTCATTAAGATGCAACACTTTACCTTCACGCATTCTATATACTAAATCCTTCATAGGTTGAACAGTTCTTTTAATAATCAACAATTCTTGTCTTAAATCAAATGTGTCATCGATTAACGTCTTAGTTGTAATATCTAAATTATGACGATCTTCGAAATTAAACACCTTGTCTTCAATGTCATAAATAAACGGAAAATAGTTGTCTACTATATCATCTAGAATATGTAATAGTATATCTTTAGGTTCATTTATTTCGATTGTTTCATTAAATAACTTTCTTTTGATCGTATCGATTTCTTCATAACGTTCTCTATGGAATGTCACAATAAAATCATCACCAATAAATATATCCACTTCTTCAGATTCTAAAGTCTTTAGATCCAATGCATGGAATACAATAAATTGATAATCATCATATTGTTTAAACTTCGGTCTTTGTTGTACTTGCGTTGCGTCTTCTACTGATAAAGGATGAAAATTAAAATAATCAACTAATATTTCAGATTCTTCTTTAGTTGGTTCATTTAAATCAACCCATATCCATTTTTTCTCTTCTGAAATATCTTTAGGTGAATTGGTTTCTTTTATTTCATCTTTTAAATTGACATAATAAGTTTTAATCATCTTTTTCACACCATTTTTCGCTTTACTTTATTTCATATTATACAACTAAAAAAGCAGTGAGCAAATATACTCACTACTAAAAATAAATTATGAAAATACTACTGTCTTATTACCATTTACGATAACTTTATGTTCACAATGCCATTGCACCGCTCTCGCTAATACTTGAGATTCAACATGCCTACCTGTATGTTTCATATCTTGTGCAGTATATCTATGATTAACTCTTACAACATCCTGCTCAATAATTGGTCCTGCATCTAAGTCTTCAGTCACATAATGACTCGTCGCCCCAATTAATTTAACACCTCTTGTATAGGCTTGTTTATAAGGGTTCGCACCAATAAATGACGGTAAGAATGAATGGTGAATGTTAATAATTTTCAAGTGATGTCTTTCAACAAATACTGGTGATAATATTTGCATGTATTTCGCAAGTACTAGTAAATCAACATTGTAGCTTTCACAAATGCTTGTAATTTCATCTTCACTTTCACGCTTTGTTTCTTTTGTTACGCTAACATGATGAAAAGGAATGCCCATATCTTCAACAAATTTGCGATTATTCTCGTGATTACTAATGACGCAACTGATTTCAATCGGAAATTCTTGTCGATTCGCACGTAACATAATTTCACTTAACGCATGGTCTTCTTTAGACACAAGTAACGCTGTTTTCACTTTTTCTTCAGCATCAAAGATTTGAAAATTAATCTTTCTATTTGTCAGTTCATTCTCTAAAAGTGATTTAACTTCATCGTTTTTATCAAATTCTATACGTAAATATAAATGATTTTCTTCTTCTTGAATGTCTGTATAGTGATCTAAATGAAATATATTTGAATTTGTATCTTTTATAATAGTGGATATTAATGATGTAATGCCAATTTCATCTTTACAATCAGCCAATAAAATATAATGCTTACTCATGTGCCTCATCCTTTGATTAATTTTGGAAATATTCTTACAATATCAACTATTATAAAATTTAATTTAAAAGAAAACAATAAATTACATCATCAGTTTCAAATGTAAACGTATTCATTTATTATTTTTCCCAATACATGAATTGGTCTAGTTGTAATGATGCTAACGTCTCACGAATTAATCTTTTGCGATCATAGTAATTAAGACCATGTGATTTGAGTTTTGTAATCTTTCCTTCTTGAACATATTCACCTTTATACAAATTTTTATTCTTCGATACTTTAATGGTCGACTTAGCACCTTCTTTAGGAGAAATAAATAATGGATCAAATATTTTATAAACTAAGTTCCCAAATGTTTGATTATATTTTGTTTTTCCTAAATTAGTTGAAACAGCACCTGGATGCACTGCCGTAACATGTAAGCCATCTTTTGAAAATTTTTCATGTAATTCTTGCATAAAATATAAAGTCGCAAGCTTAGATCTTCCATAAGACTTAATCGGATTAAATCTTAATGGATACTTAAAGTTTCGTCTTCCAAGATGTGCAAATAAATATGCGCCAGATGATACGATAATAATTTGTTTGTCATGACTATTCATAATTGAACCAAATAATATATGCGTTAGCATAAAGTGTCCTAAATAGTTCGTACCAAACATTAATTCGTAACCATCTACAGTTTTTTGTCTTGTTAATGACATGACGCCTGCATTATTGATGAGACAGTCGACATAAGGATATCGTTCTAAAACAAGTGTCGCAGCTTTCATAACATTTGCTAAATCTGATAAATTACACTTAATAACATCTACTGTAATATGTTGATGTTCCGCTTCTAAAAGCTTTTTTAAGTCATTACCTTTTTCAACATTTCTACATAACAAAATAATAATGTCATAATCGTGTGCTAATTCAATAACGGTTGATTTTCCTATTCCTGAAGTTGGTCCAGTGATTGCTAGAATTCTATTCGACATTGTTTATCTCCTTATTTTTATTGCTTTTTCACATAATTTTGATGTACATAAATCAGTTCTTTAGCCATTTCTTTAATGACTTCAGTAGAAATAAGTTGATCTTCAGCATGGGACAATAACAAATTTAAAGGAACCGGCTCACCTGAAGCTTCTGCTTGAATCAGATCCTTATGCACTTTATGTCCTTCAACTAAAAATTGATTGCCTTCAGAAACTAAGTTCTCAGCTGTTTCAAAATTGCCTTCTTTTGCTTCTTGAATTGCTTGCATATAATTACTTTTTGCCATTCCTACATTTGTAATAATTTGAAAGGCAATTTGTTCATATTTTTCCATATTCTCACCTTATTCCATTAATCTTTCAGCATGTTTCAATACGCCTTCTCCATCCATCATGCCATATTGTTGCATATCAATTACATCTACTGGTACTTTTCCATTTGCTACTTTTTCTACTTGTGCTTTTTGAAATCTTACTTGTGGTCCTAGTAGAATAACATCTACTTCATCAACTTTTGTTTCTGCTTCTGATAAGGCTAATGCCTCTACTTCGTATTCTTTACCTTCTTTATTTGCAGTATCTTGCATTTTTTTAACTAACATACTTGTAGACATACCCGCTGAGCAAACTAATAATATTTTTTTCATGTTAATCTTTCTCCTTTATATTAAATTTAAAATGTGCCCAAGGTTTTAAATAGTTGAGCAGTGGTAAATCATGTGGCTCAATTCTGCCAATAACATTGACTTTTCCAGTATTGAGCATCGGCTTTAATGCAATTTGTAATTCACCTTTATATTGACCATATTCTTCATTGTCTATTAATATGTCACCACGTTTAATGGCAACTGTATGATGTGCTGGAAATGATTCATTTTTATACTTCACACGACTTTGTGTTGAACGAATCATATACTCACTCACATCACCTCTATAAAAATGTGGCTCTTCGATTGCAATTTTCTTCTCTAAGTCAGATATTTCATCAAATAATTTTGCATCAAATGTAATAGGTTCATTTATCAAACGACTCAAAATCTCTAATTCTGCTTCTGAAGGGTAACAATTGCTGATGATGACATCATCTATCAACCCAGTAGCCCATAAATGTTGTGCTTGGGTTGTAACTGGTAAACCTCTATGATCTTCTAAAGTAGGCAAACCTTCTGTAACTGGCCATGGTCCAAAGTCAGCTACTTTACTTGAAACAAATGCTGCTGTTCTTAACCCATATTTTTTGAATTTTTTACTACCTTCTAAAAAGAATGCCTCGGATATCCCTGCATATCGATGCGGATAAAAATTATGGCATCCTACTAAACAAGCGCGATTCGGCTCAAAATCCATCACATTATCAATATAATGATTCATCACACTCATATTCAGTTCAATCTTTATGCCATAAGGATTATAAGTCATATCACTTGTTTCTTTCGCACCTATCCCTTCATCAAGTCTTATACCGTCTACACCTAAATCATTGAAAAAAGATAAATCATTTGGTTCGATGCCGAGTACTTTGAATGTGCGAGGTGCCACATCTATAAAAATTTCAAAGTTTAAATTTTTAGCATAACGAATCGTTTTTTCAATGACTGGTAACAATGTCGCTTTATTTTCATCGGTAAGTTGCAATAAATTTGTAAATATTCTCGTAAAACCGTATTGATGGGCTTTTTCGATATATTGAATATCTTCATTTTCATTTGATTTTCCTGGATATAAAGAAATTCCTAACCGTTTCATCAAACTTCACTTCCATTCACAATATATTTCTTTTTTTATAATTTTGAATATTTTATCTATTTAGTTTATACTATAACAAAATTGAAGCGCTTACAAACGAAGGGGGATTTTTTTATGAATAACTTTGCGACATGGATAGAAGGCAAACTTTCAGGTCCAATGACCAAGCTTTCTAACCAGCGTCATTTACTCGCCATTCGTGACGGGGTTATTTCAGCACTTCCATTTATTATATTCGGCTCATTCTTCCTAATATTTGCGACACCACCGTTACCAGAGTCGTGGGCAATTACTCAGTGGGCAACAGAACACGCTGAGCAAATTTTAATTCCATATAGAATGACGATGTTTATCATGAGTTTGTATATTGTGTTTGGTATAGGTTACAATCTCGCCAAATCCTATGACTTAGATCCATTGTCAGCAGCACAACTTTCCACTGCTGCATTCTTATTAACAATCGCACCAACTATGGATAAAAAATTAGGTTTCGTATTACCAATGACCAATTTAGGGGGTCACGGACTATTTGTTGCAATGTTTGTTGCGATATTCTCAGTAGAAATATATCGATTATGTAAAAATAAAAATATTACGATCAAGATGCCACCTCAAGTACCGCCATCAGTAAGTCGCTCATTTGAATCTTTAATCCCAGTAGTTTTTGTACTCGGTGCAATGAGTATCATTACAGTAGTATTCCAACTTGATTTACATACACTCGTTGATAAAATCGTAGGTCCGCTTGTCTTTGCAGGTGATACATTGCCTGGTGTACTAGTACCTGTATTCTTAACAACTTTCTTCTGGGCATTTGGTATTCATGGTATGTCAATTGTCGGGACAATCGAGCGTCCTCTATGGGAAGTTTATTTAGCTAAAAATGCAGAAGCACATGCTGCCGGTGAACCATTACCGCATATAGCACCAGAAACATTTTTCCAATGGTTTGTTTGGATAGGTGGCGCAGGTGCTACATTAGGACTTGTCATTTGTATATTATTGTTTGCAAAATCTCAGTTCTTAAAGAAATTCGGTAAAGCTGTATCAATACCATCATTATTTAATATTAATGAACCAGTAATATTTGGATTACCAATTGTATTAAATCCAATCATGGTTATACCATTTATTATCATTCCATTAGTATTAACCGTCATAACCTACTTAGCAACATTATTTGGACTCGTAAATGCCACAAGCGTAATGGCACCATGGACATTACCAGCTCCAATCGGTGCATATTTAGCAACAGGTGGCGATTGGCGAGCAATCGTACTCGTACTATTTAATATCGCCGTTTCAGTCATTATCTATTTCCCATTCTTCAAAATGTACGACCGTAAAATGGTCTTAGAAGAAAGCGGCGAATCAAAAGAACAAATCGAACAAGATATGAAAGAAGGCAAATAGTAAGAAAAGAGGAACCCTCAGGGACACAGTTTCATTTGTCCCTGAGGGTTTTTATTTTTGGTATGTAGGGAATGTCTTGGCTTAAGTTAGGTATTAAGCCATGACTTGGGCTATCTCTTGGCTTAAGTTAGACATTAAACTAAGACTTGGGACATCTCTTGGCTTAAGTTAGACATTAAGCTACGACTTGGACTATCTCTTGGCTTTATTCAGTAGTTAAGCTATGACTTGGATGATCTCTTGGCTTAAGTTAGACATTAAGCCATGACTTGGTTGTTCTCTTGGCTTAAGTTAGTAGTTAAGCTAAGACTTGATTGATCTCTTGGCTTTATTCAGTAGTTAAGCTATGACTTCGGCTATCTCTTGGCTTTATTTGGACATTAAGCTAAGACTTGGACGATCTCTTGGCTTAAGTTAGTAGTTAAGCTATGACTTGGGCTATCTCTTGGCTTAAGTTAGACGTTAAGCCATGACTTGATTGATCTCTTGGCTTAAGTTGGACATTAAGCTAAGACTTGGGACATCTCTTGGCTTTATTCAGTAGTTAAGCTACGACTTGGGACATCTCTTGGCTTTATTCAATAGTTAAGCTAAGACTTGGACGATCTCTTGGCTTAAGTTAGGCGTTAAGCCATGACTTGGGCTATCTCTTGGCTTAAGTTGGTAGTTAAGCTATGACTTGGGGCATCTCTTGGCTTTATTCAGTAGTTAAGCTATGACTTGGGTGATTTCTTGGCTTAAGTTAGACATTAAGCCATGACTTAGGGGATTTCTTGGCTTAAGTTAGTAGTTAAGCTAAGACTTGGACGATCTCTTGGCTTAATTTAGTAGTTAAGCTATGACTTGGACTATCTCTTGGCTTTATTCAGTAGTTAAGCTATGACTTAGGCTATCTCTTGGCTTTATTCAGTAGTTAAGCTATGACTTCGGCTATCTCTTGGCTTTATTCAGTAGTTAAGCTATGACTTAGGCTATCTCTTGGCTTTATTCAGTAGTTAATCTAAGACTTAGGACATCTCTGTTAGCATTCCTAATTTTCATTCAATACAATGTTATGTATTATACTAGTTTAAGAATTTTTATGATAAATCAAATATTCATCAAGATAAGGCACTTCAATAACTTTCGACCAATTTAATATGGACCCAATAAAATCATTAATGTCTAATCCAGGCATATCATATGTATTTTCATCATTTACTGTTCCGCATGCATCTTCAACTACATGAACTTTAAGCCCTAATTCAAAAGCTGAAATTGCTGTAAAAAGGACACAATATTCAATGTTAAATCCGACTATAACTAATTCAGTTACTTTATATTCATCTAATAAGATTTTTAAAGGAGTATTAAAAAATGCACTAGGTGTATCTTTTTTAATAAGAATATCACTTAAATTATTTATATCATTATCTAATTCTCCACAATCATCATGTTTTATTATGAAAATAGGTAAATTATCATTTTTGAATAACTCACTTATAGCTAATATTTTACTTTTAATATCACATCCATTCTCACCTTTTAAAAACTTTTTATGTACATCTATTATCAATAAGCCTTTCATATATTTCACCTCAACAGATTCAAAAATAATTTATTTTATCTATTTAGCTATTTTTAACTTATATTATCATTTGAGGAAAATAATTACAATTTACATTCTGTACATTATTAAAGTCGTGAGTTTATTCCATCTTTAACTCACATCTTTCTTAATCTCGTGGGTTTATTACTTCTTTAACTCACATGTTTTGCGATCTCGTGAGTTTACTACCTCTTTAACTCACATCTTTCCGCACCCATACCCCATACCCAACAAGCCTCCACACCTAAAACAAACTTCCACTCCCCATACTCCTCATTCCAAATAAAAAAGCCTGATACAGCTATTGAACTGTACCAGGCTTTCCCTACTATATTAAATAATAATATCAATAAAGAACCAGATAATCATGACTACCATAATCAATGCTTTTGCTATTGAACTTGTTAAGAAACCAAGTAATGATCCTACGCTTGCATTTGTTGCAGCTGCAATATCACCTTTTTGAATGATTTCTGTTACAAATACTAATACAAATGGAACGATTATAATTCCAAATGGAGGAAATACGAAACAACCGATGATGACACCGACTGCTGCCATTGTTTCTCCTAATTTAGAACCTCCAAATTTCTTAACGAAATAACTATTCATAATGATATCTGACAAGATCATAAATATTGTAAATACAATCATTACTACCCAAAATACCCAAGACAATTTGCTTGAATCAATTGCAAAGTGATAAATGAAATACCCAACCCATATAAATAATACGGATGGAATTATAGGTTTCACTAATCCTATAAATGCAATTACAAACATTAAGATAATTAATATCCAACTTATTGCTGTCATTTTTATATCTCCTAACTTACTTTAGTTTCGTTATGTGTCGTATGTTCTACTGTGAAAATAAGTAATACAAATGCTACTGCTATTGATAAACTTGAAACAAAGAATACATTTCCTAGTCCAACGAGATCACTCATAATACCACCTAATAAATTTCCACCTAACTGACCGATGACCATTGCATTGGCAAATAATGTTGATGCGTATCCTGGAAATTCTGGTAAAATATCTTGAAAATAACTAATACCTAAACCGAGTAAAATAGCTAAGAAGAATGCTAATGCGAGTTGTCCTATCAACATTGCGACGAAACTATCAAACACCCCGATGCTAAAGTAATAACCGAATCCAAAAATAGATCCAACCATTAATAATGTTTTTGTTTTGAACTTACTTGCAATAATACCAAGTATAATCATAAACGGAACTTCTAAGCCCGCACATAAACTTGCTAAATAGCCGACATGTGATTCATTATCTTTAAGATATTCTGTTACATATAATGGCATATTCAGCGTGTACATCCACTGACCGACATGTAACAAAATGAATGCTAGAAATGGTATTAATAATGTCGGTTCTTTCATTAAGTTTGGTGCTTTCTTTTCAGTAAAATTACCGATAGCATTTTTAATAACTTTCTTCGGTTCTTTATAAAATATAATTAATAATACTAAAACTGTTAAAAATAGTGCCACCGTTCCACCAAACAATCCATCATATCCAAAAGCACTTAACAATACAGTCCCAATTAAAGGACCAAATAAAAATCCTAATGAAAATGTAGAACGTAGAACTGTATTAGCAAATATACTTCTATCTTTATAAGCTGATTCATTAATTGATTCACGTGCTGAGGCATACATTTGAGGCATTGCTGGTGCAGCTAGACCTTGGAACATTGCGTAAAGTGCGATGAACACCCAAATAGTATGTATGTAGAAATAAATGGAGAAACATAATGCACCCATAATAAGTGCGGTAATGATAAGATATTTACGATTAATTTTGCCACTATCTGAAAATCTAGCAACAATAGAGTTTACTGTAAATGATGCCCCTGCTGCAAGCGCCATTAACAACCCATATTGTCCTTTCGTCATGCCTAAATGTTGCGTCGCATACAACACTAGGAATGGAACAGTAATCGCAACTGCCATACCAAGTAAACCCATATTTGCGGTAAAGAGTTTATAATTTTTTATTTGAAATAATTTCAAAAACATGAATTCACAACTTCCTATATTTTATTATATGCTTGTACTTTAAAGCTTATCCTCTGTTACGTCAATGCTTTATTGCTATAATTCACATTAACCGGTAAAATCATTATTAAATATTGTAAAAAGGAGTCATTCTAGTGGATTACAAAGTAGATTATATATCAGTCGGAAAAATTGCCAATATCACATTTAGCGATCAAAAATCAAAAAAGACTGCCATTTTCAAAGAACCTTTTAAAGATAAGATGTACTTAACACATACAGGCTTTGTTGAAGACGAACAGCAATACAAAGGACACGGTGGCCCTGAAAAAGCACTCTGCTTTTACAGCAAAGATAATTACGCATATTGGGAAGACATTATTGATTTGTTACCGAAGTATGCAATTTTCGGAGAGAATATAACCGTTTCAGGTTTGACAGAAGAAGATTTAAACATTGGTGATACATACGAACTTGGTGAAGCGATCATTCAAGTTTCATGTCCAAGACAACCTTGCGCTACAATCGCACAACGTTATGGCATTAAAGATTTAGTTAAACGCATGGCTGATAGTTATCGAACAGGCTGTTACTTCAGAGTATTAAAAGAAGGATATGTTTCACAGAATGACAATATGAGATTAATTGAACAAACTGAGCCAAAATTATCGATTTATGAATTGAACGAAACACGATTTAAAGATAGTAAAAATCTACAGCGTATCGACAATATTTTAAATCATGACGCGATTAATGATGAAACCCGCGAAATATTTATGAAGTTGAGAAAACGTCTGTCATAAAAATCAATATAACGAAAGCAGAAAAGAAATCCGTAAAGATTTCTTTTCTGCTTATTTTTTACCTATTTCAAGCTGATTAATATAGTTCTTTAAGACTTCTATGAATGATTTCACTTGTGGTAATTGTAATACGTTATGTTCATAACATATATATGTAGACCTTGTCAGTGGTTTACGCATGACATTCAATTTCTTGATTTCAAATTTATCTGTATCGATATCACCTATAACGAGTTCAGGTAAGACCGTTACACCTACTCCATTTAATAGCAATGCTTTACATGTAGCAATTTGATCGACTTTAATGAGTGCATGATATTCTTGTTGTAAATAATCTGAATACCACTCTTCTATTTGTTTTAAGTAAATTGGTTCTGCTTGAAACTCGATCATTGGTAAAAGGTGTAGATCTTGTTTTCTATTTTTAGGATATATAAAGTAATGCTGCTCATTAAGTAGAAGATCATTTTGAACATTCATGACTTCGTTTCCTCTTACAACCATGATGTGAAAGTCATTCTGATATTGTTTAATGTGTTCACTTGAACCGATTTGTAATTGTATATCCACATTAGGATATAAGTGCGTGTATTCTCCTAATACTTGCGGGAGAATAGTCTGTCCGATTAATGAAGATACACCTATTGAAATGCTACCATTTACTTCGCCTATTTTAGAACTGATTTTATCTAATAATAAACGTTCTTCTTTTAACATTTTTCGAGCGTGTTCAATTACAAGTGAACCTTCATTTGTTGTTATCAATTGCTTCTTTGTTCTTATAAAAATATCTATACCGAAAAAGTTTTCAATTGTTTTCAACCTTTGACTCACTGCCGGCTGAGATATATAGAGAATGTCTGCTGCTTTCCTTAATGTCTTTACGTCTTCTAATGTTACCAGTAACTTATAATCGTCTACTTTCAATTGACACACACTCCTTACTTTCATTATATTATAACACGATTTGCCTACACGACCACGCCTACAACTTTAGACCGAAATATAAATTTTTTTATTTCATAAATTGAAAGTCGATTCATAATTCGTTATAGTTGAGCATGTACATTAAATAGGAAGGATCATATCATGCTTATTATAGAAATTATTAAATATGTTTTTCTTGGGTTACTTCAAGGTATAACTGAACCAATTCCGGTTTCTTCAAGTGGACACCTTGTGATGGCACAAGAATTTTTAGGATTACATACGGACGGTTTAACATTTGAAATTGTTGTGAATACCGCTTCATTAATTGCCGTGCTTATCTTATTTAGAAAAGATATTATCACGCTTATTGTTGATACACTTAAATATATTAAAGGTGACCGTACCGAATCGATTAAGAAAAATTTCCAACTTGCGATGTACTTAGTCATTGCAACGATTCCTGCAGGTGTTCTAGGTATAATCTTTAAAGATATTATTGGGGATACTAAAAGTGTGATTATGGTAGGTATCATGCTTATCGTCACTGGTATCGCATTGTGGTTTATTAAGAATAAACGTGGTCAAAAACTTGAAAAAGATTTGTCTCTTAAAGATGCTATTATCGTCGGTCTATTTCAAGCAGTTGCTTTAGTACCTGGACTAAGTAGAAGTGGTGCAACGATTGTTGGTGCATTAGGTGTAGGTATGAACCAAAAAACAGCATTTAAATTCTCATTCTTACTATATATTCCTGTAAGTTTGGGTACAGCTTTACTTGGTATTAAAGATATTGTTGAAACTCCACCCGATACATCATTGATGATTTCATATGTATTTGCATTTATTGCATCTCTTGTAGCAAGTTATTTCTCACTTAAATGGTTACAAGGCATTATGGAACGTGGTCAATTAGGTATCTTTAGTAAATATTGTTTCATCGTAGGTCCATTAGCAATCATACTTGCGCTAATCTTCCTATAATAAAAAAACGGGGAATTCCATCTTTAAAGGGATTCCTCGTTTTTATATAGAAATATGCCATAACATTGTAGTTCAATCACTTCGCATTCATAATTTCGTGAAAACAATATCTGATTTTCTTTTCAATTCCTTTGAAATCCGTCTCTAATTTAAACATAATTTCATGAGCTGTAACATATGCCTTATGGAATTGGGCTTTGGATATTTTCTTCTCTTTGAGCATTCTTTCTAAATCATCTTCATCAACAAGTTCATATTCACCCGACTTCGGTATCACTAATACATCAAGACATAAATCTAATGTTCTAGCATTGCCAAGTTGTGTGATATTCCTCAAATTCACATCAAAATAGTATTGTACTGGTTTATTCTGTTTATCGTACATTACAGTGATACTATATGGCTTCTTTTCAGGTAAGATTTGCATCCACTTATATCCATTATCCGCAACTGTAATTTCCCTGCCGACCACATTTACTTGTAAAGGCTCTTTTACTTGTACCATTGTTACTAATCCAACTAGCCCTTTAAAATGATTGGTGTCCAATACAACTTCTTTATATTCGCGATTAAGGAGACGTCGCCAATGACGTTTGTCAATATACTTAACTTTCATAAGTTACCAACTCCTTTTTTACATTATATAAAAAACCATGTCTAATTCAAAGCATTCAATATAGAATTTCATAAATTAAATTACTATTCTAAAAAAACACTACAAGAAACTTCACTGTTTCTTGTAGTGTTTAAACAATTAAACATTAATATATAATTTAAAAATACAAAATGAAATTATATTTTTATATCTAGGAGTTCTTACTATTCTTTTGATAAATAATGAGATTTACCTTTCAAGAATAAACTTAAAATTAAAGCAATCACACTGAATAATGTTGCAATCCAGAATGCATCGTTAATACCTTGAACTGTTGCAAGTTTATTGAAGTAAGTAAATAGTGCAGTTGTACCTGCTTCTTGACCGCCAACAGAATCTGATAAAGCTTTAATTTGTTCTTGGATCATAGGATTTGTTGAATCCATATTATCTGACATATTTGCTAAATGTGATGTCGTATTTTGAGTCATTACTGTAACAAGAATGGCTGTACCGATTGACCCTGCTAATTGTCTTACCGTATTACTAATTGCATTACCATGCGGAATTAATCGTTGTGGTAATGAATTCATACCTGCTGTCATAATTGGCATCATGATGAAACTCATACCAAATGAACGGACAATATAAATAACAAGTATTGTTGTATATGGCGTATCCATATTTAACTGTGTCAATTCCCAAGTAGCAAATGTCATAATTGTTAAACCAATTAAAGCGAGTGGTTTAATACCAAATGAGTCTAACATTTTACCAGCTATAGGACCCATGAAGCCCATTATAAGTGAACCTGGTAATAGTAATAACCCTGAATCTAGTGGTGTGAAACCACGTAAATTCTGTAGATAGATTGGTAATAAGATCATACCACCGAATAAACTCATTGTTACGATAACGTTAATGATCGTAGTCAATGTAAAGCCTGAATATTTTAATGCTGACATATCAAGCATTGGATTTTTCATTCTGACTTCACGAATAACAAATAATGCTGTGAAGATTACACCGATAATCAATGATAATAAAACTGTTAATGAAGTCCAACCATCGTTACCCGCTTCACTAAATCCATAAAGCAATAATCCAAATCCTAAAGTACTATAGATAATACCTTGAACGTCTGGTTTTGGATTAGAAGTTTTTTGATAAATTCTAAACCAGAAGAAACTAATAAATATTGCAACTAAACCAATTGCAAACATACCATAGAACATGACATTCCAATGATAGTTTTGTACGATCCAACCTGATAATGTCGGTCCGATTGCTGGTGCAAGAATAAATGCAATACCTAAAGTACCCATTGCCGCACCACGTTTTTCTGGTGGGAATATTGTCATAAATACATTTGAACCTAATGGCATTAACACACCTGCACCAACTGCTTGGATAACACGACCTGTCATCATCATTGGGAAGTTAAATGATAAAGCACATATAATTGATCCAACTGTAAACAACGTCATTGCTATAAGAAATAGTCTTCTGTATGAATATTTACTTATTAGAAATGCACTTATTGGTATTAAGATACCATTCACTAACATAAATCCTGTCATTAACCATTGTCCTGTAGACGCTGAAATACTGAACTCATTGTTAATAACCGGTAAAGCAACATTTAATAATGTTTGGTTTAAAATAGCTATAAACATACCAAACATCATCGCAACTAAAATTTTGTTTCTTGAAATACCTTTGCCATATACGAAATTGACATGATTTTTCTTAATTTGTTCATTAATTGGTTCGTCTTCGTTTAATTCCATACCACGATCAGATAATTCAGTATGCTCATGTGATTCACCTGATTCTTTATCATGCTCTTCAGAAGACATTTTGTTAGAAGTCGTTTCGTTCATCTCTGAGTCAGATGACTTATGTTCAGCTTCCATTTTTTCAATATGTGAACGTTCTGGTTGATGATTGATATTATCATCTTTTGATTTCAATTGTGTTTCTTTGTTCTCTGTTGTTTCATCAGTTACTTGCTTAGAAACTGATTTACTTTTTTTGCGTTTTAAAACAAATGCATTAATTCCAATCCATAATAGGATTGCTACAATTATATAAGCCACCGTAAAGGTTGATGTCATAATACACCCTCCTTAATTCTTGTGGATTCGAACTTCAACATTCATTCCTGGAACAACATTTGTTGATGGCTTAGAATCAAATGTGATTTTCACTGGAACAACTTGTGTCACCTTTGTATAGTTTCCATTACTATTTGATGAAGGCATCAATGAGAAACTTGATGCAGTTGCTAATCCAACTTGAGACACTTTACCTTTAACACTAGCTTCTTGTCCGTCGATATACACGTCAACAGCTTGTCCTTTTTCAACATCTTCTACATCTGTATCGTCAATGTTTGCTGTTACATATAAATCATCAAAGTTATATGCATATGCGATTGGTGATCCAGCTTGAACTAAACTGTTTTCTGTTGCAGAAGTTTTTACGATTGTACTTTTAGATGGTGCTTTAATGTCCATTTCTTGAGACTGTCCATCTTCACCTTTACCAGCTACTTCTCCGATTTTGTCGCCTTTGTCATAAGTTTTACCTTCTTTAGCGTCGAAGCTTGTTAAGTTACCTGATACTGGGCTAGCAATTTTGATTTGCTCACCGTCAACTTTTGCATTTTCTGTTTTTACATAATCTGTTGCTTCACTATAATAATGGAATCCTACTAGGCCGATAGCCACTAAAATTATTATAGTGATAACATTTACAAGCACTATTTTTTTCATTACTTTATTTCCTCCAAATTTCAATGATTTATTCATTATACGGCTCTGGAATCATGATTTAAACCAACAAATTAAATAAGTTTGTCGGGTTAAGATGGCGGAAAAATCAGATAATTATTCATAATATCTACATATTTAAATGGTATATGAATGTATCTTTGAACGGCTTTTTGTTAAAATATTAGGTATGTATTTATTCGAGGTGACCTATGAAAAAACATGCGAGACAACTAATCATAAGTAATATGGTTTACTTATTAGAACATTATCATTTTGATGAAATCACAATAAAAATGTTATGTGCAGAATGTGGTATCAATCGTTCAACATTTTACGCACATTTTAAAGATAAATATGAAACGTATGAAGAAATCAAACAATTTCATATGACGAACTATGAAACATTAATGGATAATATAGAACAATCTATCCTTGAAAACCCTGATAAAAGAAGAAAGTATGTTAAACAGTACTTTACAAATGTCTTTTATTACATATCAAGACATCAGAGATTTTTCACAAGTGTCTTCGTTGTCCATCCAGAAAAAGAACTCATCATCAGCTTTATCAAACTCATTAAACTAAGATTTGAAAAATTGATTACACGAATAGGTACACTTCAAGACGTCAATTTCTTCCTTGACTATACAGTCGGCGGACAAATCGCTACCATTTATAGTTGGCTAAAAAACGGATGTGTAGAAAAACCAGAAAAAATGGCAGATATTATGTATCGGAATATTATTAAGATTAATAGATAATGGCACGATATCTCTCTGTCTTCGTGCGGTACACCATTATTTTGTACCCTAGCGCACGATATCTCCGAGTCTTCGTGCGGTATACCCTTATTTTATGCCCTAGCGCACGATATCTCTCAGTCTTCGTGCGTTATACCCTTATTTTGTGCCCTAGCGCACGATATCTCCGAGTCTTCGTGCGTTACGCCCTTATTTTGTACCCTAGCGCACGATATCTCCGAGTCTTCGTGCGTTACTCCCTAATATTCAGTCTCATCCAAAAAAAGACATTCACCTTCACGATGAATGTCTTTTTTATATACTGTTAAAAACTTGATAAACCTGTACTTTCTTGAATTCTGTATAATACTTTTTTCCATAGTGCTTCGTCTTTGAATTCATCATATTGTGCAGTCATATCGTGTTCACTATTATTCCAAGATTGTTTAAAGTTATTGGATAATTTTTTAAAGGCTGCATCATTTTGTTTACCTTTAATGATAATATCTGATTCTAAATTATAGTCTCCAATATTTCTTCTTGTTAAATTGGATGAACCTAATATCATCGTGGCACGATTGTTTTCATTTTGCTCAAACAACATATATTTAGAATGATATTGTTCGCCATTTGAACGAGCCCATCTTACTTTAATGCTTCCTTTTGAGCGATTGATCAATTCACTTGCAACCGGCTTATTCGGTACGCCTGGCTTTTCTTTACCAAATGCTTCTTTATTAATATCAAGTATAAGTTTGATATCCACATTTCTTTTAGAAGCTTTAATCAATTCGTCAATCACATCTCTGTCTGAAAGATAAAACATACCTATTGAAATATGGTCTTTAGATTGTGCTTTTTTAATATTTTGAATGACTTGATCTTTAATTTTACCTTCAGTCGCTAATTGCACACTATACTTGGCGTTATCATTCCAGCTATTGTTTTTAATTTTGAAATCACTTGGTGAGTATCGACCCCCACTCATATTCGCAACTGCAATTTCTGATTTAATAATTGCATTTTGGATTGGACCTGATACTCTGACACCAACATTTTGATGATAGCCACTTGGATCATGTGGATTACTAGATAAGATCATGCCATGTTTTTCTGTAACTAAAGTCTTTCTATGATTTGCTTTCATATTTAAAATATTCAAATAGCCTCTAACTGTAACGTCTGGTGCTTCAGGGCTTAATGGATTACTTAACTTACCATTTTCACTATTACCAAACCATTGGAAAAATGTACGATACATACCTGAATAAATCGGATTAGAATCTCTTAATTCATTAAGATTTGTGTAGTAGACGTCTATATTATTGGCTTTTAGAGCCTTAATATTGTCTGGCGTGTATGAACCGTAGAATGAATTAATTGGATCTGTAATCACAATAATTCTCATATCTGGGTTTTCTTTTTTCTTATCAATTAATGATTGTGTAAGACGTTGAGATATTTTTGGATAAGTCTTGTCTCCCGTTTGATAATGATTAAATAAGAACATATCCATAATAATAAAATCATCCGCTTCTTTAATCGTCTCATTTACTTTATCAAATATTTCTTGATTGTACT
This sequence comes from Mammaliicoccus sp. Q-M61, assembly GCF_022386055.1. Taxonomy (NCBI): domain Bacteria; kingdom Bacillati; phylum Bacillota; class Bacilli; order Caryophanales; family Staphylococcaceae; genus Mammaliicoccus; species Mammaliicoccus sp. Q-M61. The sequence goes on along the minus strand of NZ_JAJNJL010000003.1, from coordinate 39,199 downwards.
GCATCTTATTCCCGTTTTTATAAGTGACATCTGTTAATAGTTCCACATGGTCTGTCATCGTTTCTGAACTCACTTTTGAAACGCCATGTGGTAAAGGTTTAAACACATGATAAATACTCATAGCTATCACAATTCCAATAATCAATAAAAGGAATCCATAAATATATTTCTTTTTATTTTTACGCTTTGATTTATCATTTTTCTTTTTTCTTTTTACAGACTGACTTTTCTTTTTGATATTTTTCTTTTTATTAGCCAAGTGTTTAATCCCCTCCTTTTTATTTATTATATCAAAACTAAATTGACATCGATGTATTACTTTGGTATTTTTAATTAATATTGAATTTTTCAGAATTTTTAGAGTATATAAACAGGAGTGAAGCAAATTGACAGAACAATTAAGACCTTTCCGTGCTGACCATGTAGGTAGTTTACTAAGAACTGAGCCTTTAAAGAAAGCTCGTCAACAATTTTCAGAAGGTACGATTACACAAGAAGATTTAAAGAAAGTTGAAGATCAAGAAATCGATAAGATTATTGAAAAACAATTAGAAGTCGGATTGAAAAGTATTACAGACGGTGAATTCAGACGTTCTTATTGGCACTTTGATTTCTTAGAAAATTTAACAGGCGTAGAAGATTATGAACCAGAAATTGGTTTAACATTTAATGGCGTAGAGACTAAAAAACATGACGTAAGAGTTGTAGGAAAAGTCCAATACAACCCAGATCACCCTCACTTCGCACATTTTGATTATTTACATAAGCAAGTAAACGGAAGAGCTGTAAGTAAAGTATCTATACCGAGCCCAAACCAGTTATTCCATCCAAACATATTAAACCATGCAATCTATCCAGATATTTATGAATATGCGAAAGATGTTTCAGAAGCTTATCGTCAATCTATTCTTAAATTTTATGAATTAGGTTGTCGCTATTTACAAATTGACGATGTATATTGGGCTGGATTAGCAGCAACAAAACAATTAATTAAAAATAGAGAGCGTTCTGAAGAAGAAAAAGCAGAAGCTATCAAACTAGCAGCAAAAGTTGTCAATGATGCATTAGCTGATTTACCAGAAGACTTATTGATTACAACTCATATTTGTCGTGGTAACTATCAATCATCATGGGCAATTACGGGTGGTTATGAACCAATTGCGAAAGAACTATTCACTGAAAAGCTACAAGGCTTCTTCTTAGAATACGATGACAATCGTTCAGGAGACTTTGAGCCATTAAGACACTTTGATAGAAACGATGCATATATTGTATTAGGTTTATTCACATCAAAAACTGGTGAACTTGAAGACAAACAAAATATTCTTGATCGTTTAGACGAAGCAACAAAATACGTTTCAAAAGATCAATTATGCTTAAGCCCTCAATGTGGTTTCGCTTCAACAGAAGAAGGTAACATCTTATCTGAAGATGAGCAATGGCGTAAATTATCTTATGTCATCGAAACTGCTAAAGAAGTATACGGAGAACTATAATTCCACAAAAAAATCCCAATCCGACTCATTCGGATTGGGATTTTTTTATATTAAACTTTAAATTGTTTCGAAAGCATATTTTTCAATTACTTCTTGATGCTGTGGATACTGTTCAATTAATTGAGCCTGTGTAAACAGTTCAAATTTTTCAAACTGGAATCCTGGTGCACACATACATCCTACAAGTGCATAGTCATTGTCACCTTCAACAGTTGAAGCAAATATCACGCCTTTTGGTACGAGCGCTTGTAATACATCTCCCTCTTCAACATTTGGACCGACTTTAACTTTTTCATAATGTCCATCCGGATAAATCATATGCACAGTCAATGTTTGTCCTGCATGATAATACCATACCTCATCAGATTCTATTCTATGAAAATGCGAAATATTATTTTTTTCTAATAGAAAATAAATACTTGTATATAACGCGTTGCCATCATTTAAAGCATGTTCTGATTTAATCGTTTCATGATAGAAACCACCTTCAGGATGTGGTATTAAATTGAGTGCGCTTATCCATTTCTCTTTATTCATCTAAACACTCCATTACAAGTCAACATTGTGGAATACTTGTTGCACGTCTTCTAAATCCTCAATTGCATCGACTAATTTTTCAAACGTTTGTAAATCTTCTTCTGATAATGTTACTTCTGATTGAGCTAACATTGAAAGTTCAGCAACGTCAAAATCTTCTACGCCATTTGCTTTAAGCACATTTTGAACTTGTGCAAATTGATCTGGTTCTGCGTATACAATTGTTAAATCTTCTTCTTCGATAACATCTCTCACATCTAAATCTTCTTCTAATAATAGTTCGAAAACTTCATCAGCAGATTTACCTTTAAATGCGAATACAGCTGTATGGTTAAACATGTAAGCAACTGAGCCTGATACACCCATATTACCGCCATTTTTACCGAATGCTGCACGTACATCACTTGCTGTACGGTTTACGTTATTTGTTAATGCATCAACTATTAGCATTGAACCACTTGGACCGAAACCTTCATATCTTAATTCATCAAAGTTTTCTTCTGATCCGCCTTTAGCTTTTTCAATTGCTCTATCTATAATATGTTTAGGAACAGAATAAGTTTTAGCTTTTTCTAATACAAATTTAAGATTTTGGTTTGATTCTGGATCAGGTTCACCTGATTTAGCAGCTACATATATTTCTCTACCAAATTTAGCATAGATTCTACTTGTATTTTTGTCTTTTTGGGCTTTTTTATCCTTAATATTATTCCATTTACGTCCCATATTTCCATCTCTCTTTCAAGTGAGTTATTTAACATACTTATTATACAATAATGATTACATCTGGCAAAGTTTACAAATCAAAAAATGTCTGAGACACGATGATTGCCTCAGACTTGTTATGTTTAATCTTTTAAAATACTTGCGAGTCTTAAAATGTGCATGATGATGTTGAGTAAATTAATAAACAAATTAAAGCCCATCTCTCTAGGAGAGAAGTTCCCTAGTTTCATACGGTTAAAATCATACACAGTATAAAGTAGAAACAGTCCAATACCTATTACAGATAACACTGTATGGAAAATAGGATTATGGATGAATATACCTAATAAGCTTGCGAAGATTAATGCGATTAATGTTACAAATAAATATTTTCCTAAACCTGAGGCATCATCAATCATAAAGTAACCGAGTATACCAAAAGCAGCAAATGCACCAATTGCTAAGGCAATATTGCCATAAAACGCTTGTGTACCTAATGTACCTAAATAATACATAAAGGCCGTATATGAAATCACGCCGATAAAGAATGCATATATATTTGAAATTAAACCGCCAAATTTTCTAGACGATTTTACAAATAATGAAATCATAATGAGTACAAACAATCCAATTGTAATTGGTAAATGTAATGCAGGTGGTACGAATTGACCTACATATGTCCCAACTCCAAAGATTACCCAATAATATAAGAAGTATAGCCATGTTTTTCTAATGGCTGAACCATGAGTATCTGTATGTTGATAAGATGCATATTGGTTATCATAATTCATCTTTAATCATTCCTTTTTATAACGTAATACCAACATTTTACATGCTATTTCTCTATATATCAAACGTCATGTCTTCTATAATTTGTAACATTCATCATACATACATAAATTACCATATTCCATATAGATACGCTCACAACGGTTTTAGCACACTTCAATTAATGTAAAAAAGTAAAAATTAATTATTGTGTTTTTATTACAAAGTGATTACATCAGGTACATACAATATTATTTTTGTTACCATTACGTGTATAGAAGAAAGTTCATTTTAGTATTCTGTTTTTATATATTATATATACCTAAGGAGGATAAGCCTTTGAAAAAATTTGCATTCGCAGTAACAGCTGTTTCTGGTGTTGCAGCTATAGCAGCTCATAACGACGCCGAAGCTTCAACTCAACATACTGTAAAAAATGGTGAATCTTTATGGATGATTGCAGACCAATATGGTGTATCTGTTAATCAACTGAAATCAAGTAACAATATTTCAGGAAATATGATTTTCCCAGGGCAAGTCATTACTGTAAACGGAAGTAGTTCAACGGGAGGAAGCGGTTCTCAAGAAACAGCAACTTCAGGATCTACATACACAGTTAAAAGCGGTGACTCATTAGCAGTAATCGCACAACAAAACGGTGTTACAGTTGACCAACTAATGAAATCAAATAATTTACAAGGTTATATTATCTATCCTGGTCAAACTTTAAAAATTGCTGGTGGAAGCGGTAGTGATACTACAACTACTCCTTCAAATAACACACAACCTACTCAAACAGGTGGCAATAAATCATTCAATGACCAAAACTTATATGACTGGGGTCAATGTACATATTACGTATTTGATCGCAGAGCACAAGCTGGTAGTTCAATCAGCACATACTGGGGAGATGCTAAATATTGGGCAGGCGCAGCACAAGCTGACGGTTTCCGAGTAGACGGTACTCCTGAAGTAGGTTCAATTATGCAAACTACAGCTGGACAATATGGTCACGTATCATATGTAGAATCTATTAACGCAGACGGAAGTCTATTAATTTCAGAAATGAACTATAATACGCCTCCAGGTGTTAAAGATTACAGAACAGTCCCAGCATCACAAGTATATAACTATTCATATATTCATTAATAAAAAAACCAGTTCAGAAGACGAACTGGTTTTTTCTATGCAGAAAATTAGTGTGTGGTAGTTTTTATTATCTGGGCGCTAACTATCATTATTCTGAATTGTGGTAATTAGAATGCTCTAACTTCCATTATTCTGAATTCTGGTAATTAGAATGCGCTAACTTCCATTATTTCGAATTGTGGTAATTAGAGTCGGCTAACGTCCATTATTCCTAATTCTGGTAATTAGAGTGCTGTAACTTCCATTATTTCGAATTGTGGTAATTAGAATGCTGTAACTTCCATTATTCCGAATTATGGTAGTTAGAATGCTCTAACTTCCATTATTTCGAATTCTGGTAATTAGAATCCGCTAACTTCCATTATTTCGAATTCTGGTAATTATACGGGCAATTCTTACGGACATTTCTCGGAATTCTGTCCCTAACGACACCTCTTACGGACATTTCTCAGAATTATGTCCTTAACAACACCTCTTACGGACATTTCTCAGAATTCTGTCCCTAACTCAGAACATCTCCCCACAAAAAATTCACCTATCACTAAATTTCTCCTCCTCCTTCTCATTTTTCCCATACAAAAAAACATCCAACGTTACTGAGTTGGATGTTTTGATGATTGATTATACGAATAAAGCACAAATATGATAAATGATGAAAGAAAGGATAATTGATACTGGTAAAGTTATAATCCAAGTAATAATCATTCTTTGTGCTGTTGTCCATTTAACACCTTTAACACGTTGTGATGAACCTACACCTAAAATAGATGAAGATACTACGTGTGTTGTTGATACTGGTAAGTGAATGAATGTAGCACCGAAAATAACGAATGCTGATGATAAGTCAGCTGCTACACCGTTAGCTGGACGGATTTTCATAATGTTTCCACCAACTGTTTTGATAATTTTCCATCCACCTACTGCAGTTCCAAGTCCCATTGCAGTAGCACAACTTATTTTAACCCATAATTCAATATCTGTTGTAGATTGCATATTAGCTGAAATAAGTGCCATTGTAATGATACCCATTGCTTTTTGAGCATCGTTTGTACCGTGTGAGAATGCTTGTAAAGCTGCTGTACCAATTTGGATAAATCTAAAGTTTCTATTTGTTCTTGTTAAATTATTATTTTTAAATACGACTTTGAAAATAGAATATACAATGAAACCAACGATAAACGCTAAAATTGGAGATGCAATTAAAGCTAATATAATTTTTGAAAATCCTTGGTAATGTAATATTCCAAATCCTGCAGAAGCAATAGCTGCACCTGCAATTGACCCTATTAATGCATGTGAAGATGAACTTGGAATCCCGAAATACCAAGTAATAAGATTCCACGCTATAGCAGAAATCAATGCTGCTAAAATAACGACTGAACCATTTTCTAACTTAAACGGATCGACAATATCTTTAGCAATTGTTTGTGCTACACCTGTTGCCATTAATGCCCCGACAAAGTTCATAACCGCTGCTAAAATAATTGCATGTCGTGGTTTAAGTGCTTTTGTAGATACTGCTGTAGCGATTGCATTGGCTGTATCATGGAAACCATTAATAAAGTCAAAAAGTAACGCACACACAACAATAGCTACGGTAATAATGAGTAAACTATCCATTTTTTAAAACTCCTTAGCTATTTTTCATAATAATTTGTTCTAATTTGTTTGCTACTAATTGACATTTATCTGCTACATCTTCAAGAGATTCATAAATATCTTTAATTTTTATTAATGTTACTGGATCTGTTTCACTGTTGAAAATATATTTAATTGATTGTCTTAAAATACCATCACAATTCGTTTCATATTCTTTAATGTTGATAGAATGTACACGAATGTGTGAGAATTTCTTCTCAGCTACTAACGTTACAGCGATTTCAATTTCTTTAATTGCTGCTTGTATATTTTTCACGAATTCTGCCATGTATTCATCTGAATAACTGATAGAGTACATTTCAAACATTGCTGAAGTTTCTTCCATTTCATCTAATACATCATCTAATGCATCACATAATTCTAAAATGTCTTCTCTTTCAATCGGTGTAATGAAAGTTTGATTTAAATCAGTAATCATTTGGTGCATAAGATCATCACCATTAGACTCATAGGCTTTAATTTTATCTGAATAAGCTTTTAAGTCGAAATCTGAATCAAAATCCATTTCTCCAAATTCAACTGATGCGCGACTTAAATTCTCAGCTATAGCTTCTAACTGAATACCAAACTTATCCTTTTTCTTATTAAACATTAGTAATCCTCCCAAAATTTACATCATAATTTATGTAATTACTCTTTCATTGTACTCTTTCAAAATGAATTCGACCACAGTTTATTAATTTATTTTTGAAAATTTATCTTGTCTGTAAACTTTTCGTAAACACAAAGTTCACATTGGTATTTTATAACACAAAAAAAGGCTAATGACAAGCACTAGCCTTTATTTTAAATATTTAATTTTTAAAGTACTCTTTGAATCACACGTTTAGAGTGGATGTATGCTAAGAAGGCAAACAGAATATAGATTAATGAATAAAGTGACATAACGATCAGCACTGGTGTATAGAATGATTGTCCCATAAAGAACCAAGCTGATTTAGCCGCGAAATATCCGTGACATAATCCAATGATTAATGGTAATGCAAAGTTAAAGCCAATTTTTAGTGCAATACCTTTAGACATATCTTTAGATGTATAGCCTAACTTTCTTAAGATATTGTAGTTTGATGTTTCATCTTCCGTTTCATCAATTTGCTTAATGTAAATGATACATCCAGTAGATAGTAAGAATGCGATACCTAAGAATCCAAGAATAAACAGCATAACACCTAGGCTACTTTTAGAGTCATTGTAAATTTCATGATATGACATAGATGACTCGGTTTTACTTTGTACTTTTCCAAAGATTTGCTCTGCTTTCTTAACATCTTTATCATTTGTTAAGTTCACACCAAATTGCTGATTCATGTCGTCATTTCTAGCTTCATGTTTTTTCATTTGGTCGAATGTATGATCTGACACAACATAAACAGGTGCATTATAAGAAACCATTGAAGATAAATAATTTTCTTTACTAATAGATTTCACTTTAAGATGATGTGTTTGATTACCCATTTTGTAAGACATTTTTTCTTCATCATTTACATTAGTGACTCTATCAAGAAGATCATTGAATCCTACAACTGCTACTTCATCGTCTTTCAATTTTATACCTTTAAATTCAGATGCTTTAGCAACTGTTGATGGTGAATTCGGTTCTACTCCTCTAGTTTCATTAGCACCTTCAAGCACTTTTCTATCATCAATAATATAACGTGTCACGTTGTAATTACGTTCTTTATATTGAATGTGCTCAGCATCTAATGCTTTTTTAAATTGTTGATTTGCATCTTTATTTACAAAAATATAATCATCTGGTGATGTACTTCTTGCTGTTTCTTCGGCATTGTAATATTGAACGTAACTCAATGCTAGTAGGCCGACTGACATAGCTGACACTATTGCGATAATTGTCAGCGATAAAGCATTTGTTTTCATTTTGTGCATAATAGATGAAGTTGAAACAACATCTGTTACACTCAGCATGCCTTTTTTATATTTACGAATGGTATTAAATATTAACGAGATTGAACATCTAAAGAGCAAGTATGCACCCACTATTGTTAAGAATAAAATGGTAAGCATTCTTATATATAACGTTGCCATTCCTGCATTACTGAGATTATCGAACATGACACTTGATAAATAATAACCACTTATAATCATGACGATGCCAATTGCACCAAAAATCAATTCATATAGTTTAATTTTCTTAATTTTAGTATCTGTAGCATTGTATTCATGCATAAGTGCTAAAATTGTCTTTCTATTTATAAATATTGCATTTTGAAAAGCGATAATGATATAAATCGCAATCATAAGTACAATCGTTTGAACAAAAGCTTCTATACTAAAATTCAAATGTGCTTCTTGTTGGACGCCGATGATTTTATATAAAATCATCAATAATATTTTAGAAGAGAAAAATCCTAGAATAGATCCAATCACTGCTGTTAATGTGAATAATACAAAATTTTCTAAAGCAAATATTTTAAAGACTTCACGCTTTGTCATACCAATTAATTGGTATAATCCCATTTCTCTCGATCTTCTCTTAATAAAAAGTTTGTTGGCATAAAGTAGAAATATAACGATGATAATCGTCAGTATTGTTACGCCTACTTTAATAGCTGCGCCAACTCTAATACCTGATTGAACACTATTTAAATCTTCAGAGAACCTTAACGTGACAAATCCGAAAAAGAGCATGACACTCATCGTTATTGAAAAGACATACATACTATAATGTCGAATGTTTCGTCTTAAATTCTTAATAACAATTTGATTAAAGCTCATTTACAACACCACCTAACACACTTTGTGTTTTGATGATTTCTTTGTAAAATGTCTCTCTATCATCGTCTCCTTTATAAAGTTCAGAGTAGATCTTTCCATCTTTCAAGAAGATGACTCTGTTTGAATAACTTGCTGCTGATGAATCGTGTGTAACCATAACAATTGTTGATTGTGTCATTTGATTCATTTGATTTAATTTATTCAGTAAATCTGAAGCAGATTTAGAATCTAATGCACCTGTTGGTTCATCAGCAAATATAATAGATGGTTGTGCTATAAACGCTCTTGCAGCTGATGTTCTTTGCTTTTGACCACCAGAGATTTCACTAGGATATTTATTTTGTATATCTAAAATACCTAACGCCTTACTAATTTCTTCAAATCTTACTTGCGCTTCTTTTTTAGAAATTTTTTGAATGGTTAAAGGTAACATGATATTTTCTTGCACGGTAAGCGTATTAAGCAAATTATACTCTTGGAATATAAAGCCCAGCTCTTTTTTTCTGAAATTAGACATTTGTCTATTGTTCATGTTCTGTAGTTGATGACCATTAATTTCAATTTGCCTTGTTGTCGCATAATCAATGGAACTTAATACATTTAACAGTGTCGTCTTTCCTGATCCAGATGGCCCCATAATACTAATGAATTCACCTTTTTCAACAGTCATATCTATTTGTTTCAACACTTCTTGTTGATTTTTTTTAGAACCATAAACTTTAACGAGTTGTTCAGTTTTTAATATACTCATATTCAAAACTCCTTTGTAATTTGTTTATGATTCCATCTTATAGCCTTTTTTACAATTCTTCCTTTGATTCATCGTACATTTTTAAGTTTGAAGTGACATTTTTGTCACTTGATTGTTCTACCGTTGTTAAATCATTTGGTTGTGGGAAAATAAGCAATACTGTCGTTCCTTCACCATAAGTAGATTTCACATTGACTTTAATACTTAGTCCTTCAGTAATTTCTTTAACTAAATAAAGCCCCATTCCTGTGGCTGTTGACTCACGTCTATTTGTCGTTGAAGTAAAGCCTCTTTCAAAAATACGTGGTAAGTCTCGCGCTTTTATACCTCTCCCAAAATCTTGAATTTTCAAGTATGTTTGACCATGCTGTTCATAAGTTGAAATGATAATATCTTTATTCTCCGTATATTTCAGAGCATTACTTATAAGTTGTCTAATGACTGTACGACACCATTTCTCATCTGTATAAACTTTTTCATCTTCAATTTGTATATCATACCCTATGCCTTTAGCCATGCTAATATTACGTGCATGTTGAATTTCTTTTATAACCATCTCTTTTAAAGCATAATGTCCAAAATAAAAATCATTACTTTTAGAGCTTAAACGTCTAATATAAAGTTGCTGATCCAGTAAGTAGTCGATTCTGCTCCACTCATATAATAAATTCTTTTTTAAATCTTGTTCTTCAATTTGGTCTAATAATAATTTCATTGCTGTGATGGGTGTTTTAACTTCATGTATCCAATCTAGCAAATCATTTTTAGTCGCTTGTATTTCTTTATTTTGGTTATGAATGGTACGTCTCGTACGTTCATCATAAAGTTGAATATAATCAAAAACGATCTTTTCATATGTTGATTGATTCAATTCTTTATGTTCAATTTCTTTAATCGGTATATCATTTTTTAATGCACTATAAAATCTTGTTTCTCGCGTGTAAATCAACCATATAAACACGATAAAAATAATCAAATTTATACCTATTAAGTACAAAGCGCTTTTAAAAGAAAAGGCAACATCTAACCAGCTCGTAAGCAGTATAGTAACTTGCATGATTATAAACAGTAATATCCAAATCCATCTTTCTTTCAGAAACGATTTGATCATTTTATCCCTCCGGCTCGTGCGCAATATAGCCTTTACCTACTTTCGTTTCAATTAAATCATTGAAGCCAATTTCAGTAAGTTTCTTTCTTAGGCGATTAACATTAACAGTTAATGTATTGTCACTCACAAATTGTTCATCATCCCATAAAGCAGTAATAATCGTATCTCTACTCACGATTTCATTCTTATGATTCAACAGAATTTCTAAAATAAACATTTCATTTTTAGTTAACGAAATTTCAATATCGTTCTTTTCAATAATATGTTTACCATAATCAACGCGTGCTTTATGCCATAACTTAATTCTAGGCTCATCTTTATTATATTGATAAACCCTTCTATAAATTGCTTGAAGTTTGGCAACTAGCACTTCTGTGTGAAATGGTTTCTGTATAAAGTCATCCGCACCTAGTTCCATACTCATGACTTGGTCCATCGGGTGGTCCCTTGATGATAAGAATACGATCGGTATATTAGACTGTTTTCTAATCGCACGACACCAATAGAATCCATCATATTGAGGTAACTGTATATCTATAATGACCATGTCTGGTTGCAATGCTTTATATTCTTCAAACACTGCACCAAAATCATTTATGCCATGTACTGACCAATCCCATTTCTCTAGTTGTTGCTTCATAGCATTAAATAAAGTTTCATCATCTTCAATTATTAGTAATTCCATACTATCCCTCTACTTTGTATATTTTTTAACTTCGCCTGCTATACTGCGTAGTTGAAAATCTTTAATTCTACAATCAACTTCAAACCCCTTCATCGTTACATTATGAATAGGAGCTTGTGATAAATAATATATACTCCAAGGTAATCTCGGTACGTAATTAAATAAATGAACCATAAATTCATTTGTTAATCTTAACTTTCTAAATTCTAACATGCCATTATCTTCATATAAATCTACAGTAAGTGAACCGCCGATAACTTTGAACTGTATAATATCTTCGTCAATATTTGGATGTACTCTTTTTAATTTTAATAATGGTTTACTGCGATGTTGAAAATAAACATAATAAATATCTCCAATTAATTCTGTTCTCACTAACGTGCCACTTGTTTCTTGTAACCATTGGAAATAGTATTTCACAACATCTTCTAAATCCCATTTATAAGGAATGGGCATTCTATCAACACTTCTAACATCATCTATTTTAGACTTCTGTAATTCTATCGATACAGCTGGTCGCTTAATAGATTGTTCTGTCACTTGAACTTCAATTCCCGTTGAACTTAATATTTCCATCGTTTCTATATCAAAAGGCGAACCTTTAATGTATATAATTTTTTTAACATTATTGACTTTACATGCTTTTGCCATATTATGACTCGCGATAATATTTAAATTACGTGCAGTACTTTGAGTTAACTTCGCTGATTTCTTGTTTGGATCTAAATAATAAATTGCAATATCAATACCTTTTAAAGCTTCAATCATATCTTTAAGTACAAAAATATCGCATTTTCTCCATGTAACTTCATCATCTATCATCATATCTGATTTATACTTTGTAATCGTATATAGATTGCCGACATCTTTTAATGTACTGATTAAATGCTTGCCTATATACCCTGATCCACCTGAGATGAGTACATTCGCTTTCATTTTAAGCACTCCTTTATATTCGGACTTTACATATGTGTTATACTATTTATAACTTATTGTTTAATTACCATAAATATACCACTGATTGTAATTTATAAATAGAAATAGGAGACATTTTATGAAAGAAATCATACGCGAAATTCGAATAAATGATGTTGAAAACTTTAATAAATTGTTAGATAGTGTGATTAATCAATCCGAATATTTACTCTTTAATCCAGGAGAACATCAAATATCTATACAAAACCAAACTTTATTTCTAGAAGAAATGATTACGACAAGTAACTCTACAATCATTGTTGCAGAATTAAATGATACATTAATTGGTTATGTAACGATCCAAGGTGGCAAAACGAATCGAAATCGTCATGCCGCAAAAATTGCTATGGGTCTACTTCCGACATTTAGAAATAAAGGAATTGGATTTAAACTACTTCAAGAAACCGAAGCTTGGGCAGTGAGAAGACAACTGCATAGACTAGAGTTAACAGTCGTTACGGAGAACGAACCAGCATACCGATTATACGAGAAATTCGGTTTTAAAGTAGAAGGAAAGAAAGAACAAACATTGTATTTTAATGATAAATATTACGATGAATTTATGATGGCAAAATTATTATAAAAAAAGGCAAACTCATCACGTATTTCGCGTAGTTTGCCTTTTTTATTATTTATCTTTTTTAATCACTGTTTCAGAATCTTGATTCGCATTGTTTTCATATGGAGACTGTTTCGTATTAGCCCCTAGAAACATCATGACGTTATTATAATTCTTCTTAGATTCTTTCAAGTTCATATGGAATTGATATTGATGACGTAAGCCGTGCGTACCATCAAAGAATGTTGTAGTCGTTTGAACACCTTGCTTTTTAAGGACTTCATCAAACTCTCTATTTTGTGGATCAAATGGGTCAGCATCTCCCACTGTTAAAAATGTAGGTGGATACTCTTTTGTCACTTGATCAACGGTAGATAGTTGATTAATTCTCGCAAAGTTCTTTTCCCATTCTTTAGTACCCGTATAACTTGTCATAAATAAATCAATTCTTGGAAATTCTGTAGATCTCACTGTTTGCATATTATATAACCCACCAAAAAGAATGGCAGCTTTTAAATAATCTTTTTTAATACTTGGCTTCATACGCATTTGCTGTTGCAATTTATCATTTGTTTGTAAAGCCACATATTGACTGGCAATTTGTGCACCTGCAGAATCTCCGCCATATATAATTTGTTTATAGTCGATATTAAATTTATTTCTATGTTTTAATGTATATTTAGTTGCTTGATCTAATTGCTGTATTGGTGTCGGATATTGGTAATCAGGTGCTAAAGCATAATTTACATTTACGATGATATATCCTTTTTCAGCAATTTGTGCTAAGTATGGATTCTTATGTCTTTTGTCTCCCGCTATAAAACCACCACCATGCGTCCAAAATATGACTGGCAGTTTCTCACCTTTTTTCATTCTTGAAGGCATAATAATATCCATTTGACTATTTGGTGCACTATGACCATAAGATACATCACGTATCAATTTTACTTTCTTATTGTTTAGTAATAATTGATTGGCTCTTTGAGCTTGTAATTGTGCTTCCCTTTCTTTATGTTCCTGATATTTGTTATAACCGTAAAATCCACTTACAACAACGATAATCGCTACAATCAAAATAAACAATCGTCGTTTTTTTCTTTTCATATGTTCACTTCCTCATGTAAGAAGATAGTTTAACATATTCAATTATTTTATGCGATATGTTTTTTGTTATCACTTTTACGACTAACATATTTAACAACAATGGCAGCACAAATCACTAAACCTATTACACCCATAGCTGGATATAATTTATCAATCAGTGATGAGAAACCTACAAAGCTTAAGCCATAAGCGATTACCATAGATATCGTCAGTAATACAACGTATTTTTTAGAAAATGGTACAGTAAACCTTGCTGTAAATGAGTACATAAGTCCTAAAATCGTGTTGTACATAACCATAAGCATAATTACTGATAATGCAAATCCAATAATAGGTGAAATTGTTCTAGCGAGTTCTAACGTTGGTATCTCAATATCTTTAATATTAGGATATTCAACTAATAATCCAGCATTGATAAGTGCTAATAATATTAAATATATCACACCGCCGATAATGCCACCTAATCCTGAAATACGACGTTTATCAGCATCGCCACCAATGGCAACTAATGTACTAAATCCTACTGAGAACGCTAAACCACCATAAATAAATCCTTGAACAATTCCCCAGAAAAGACTTGGTGATTCAACCGTATCGTTAATTTCAGAAATTCCTACTTGACCATTTACAAAAAAGTAACCTGCTATTATTAATATGACAATGATTAAAAATGGTGTGACGACACCTAGTGCTTTTACTATTTTATCGAAGTCTAATAAAAGCGTGATATAAATAAAAATACACATAATTAAAGCACCTAACCAAGTTGGCACCCCAAAACTTTCATTAAATGCTGATCCAGCACCAGCTATCATCGTTACTGATATACCAAATAAGAAAAATATTAATACATAATCTATAACGATACCTGCTTTACCAAATAAATAGTTAATCGTTGAGCTATGATCATCTGCATCGAGTGCCGTACCAATCTTAGCTACTTGTCTACCAAAAAACGCCAACATTATACCAGATATAATAACTCCTATATACCCGTATAAACCATAGTGGGTAAAGAATTTCATTACCTCTTGCCCTGTCGAGAACCCTGCACCTACAACGACCCCCACATAAGCAAACCCTATTTTTGTTGCTTCTTTCAAATTTGACACAAACTTTCCTCCTCATAATTTTGTTCAACATAATGATGTATACCCACTATTCACGAAAGTATTCCAAAAATTAAGAGCAAGACTATAAAAGTCCTGCTCTTTTTCATATATATTTATGAATTTTCTTTAATTGATTGACTATAATTCGCTCTTGTAACTGTCAATCCGACAATGATTACTAAAGCGAGTAATACAATACCAAACCAGTATGACTGATGAATACCTTGCGTCATAGCATGATTGATTTGATCAACTGTAGGATTCTTAATACCTTCTAATGCGGCTCTTTGTCCACCGTTCATAATACTTACAAAAATCGCAATCCCTAATGCGCCACCTATTGGCTGTAACATATTGGATACAGCTGTACCATGTGGATACATTTCTTTTGGTAAAGCGTTTAATGCGTTTGTATTAGCCGGCATCAATACTGCAGAAATACTAATCATTAAAATAATATATACAATAACAAATATCCAAACTGAAATACCCGGATGAATGGTTGAATAAAATATTGAAACACATAACAGCACAATTAACCCTGGTACAACTAGTTTTCTTGGACCAACTTTATCAAATATGGCACCCATAAATGGTGATAAGAAACCATTTAATAAAGCACCTGGTAATAAGATCAATCCAGCAACTTTAGCACTGAATCCCATTGGACCTTGCAAGTACATAGGCATCACAATTTCAGAAGCAAACATTGTCATAATTACAACAACGAAAATAATAACACCCTTTGTATAGTTATGGTATTTAAATACTTTCAAATCTAATAAAGGTTCTTCTAATTTAAGTTGTCTAAAGACAAATAGTATCATCGCAATAACACCAATGATAAGCGTGATGTAAATTGAAGGGCTTGAGAAGCCACCTTCAGTAGTACTTACCGATGAAACACTATATATAATAGTTGCAATACCAATTGTTGATAAAATGATTGAGAAGACATCAATTTTCGGTCTCGTAATTTCACCAACATTTTGTAAATATCTATATGCGAATATAAATGTAAATAGCATGAATGGGATAACGATTAAAAATAACCATCTCCATCCTAAATAATCAACAATAACACCTGATAACGTTGGTCCTAATGCAGGTGCAAACATAATGACTAATCCGAATTGACCCATAATTTTCCCGCGTTCGCTCTCATTGTATAGCATGAGCATTGCATTCATGACAGTTGGAATCATAAGTCCCGTTCCAGCTGCTTGAATCATTCTACCTACTAATAACATTGGGAAGTTAACGGCTAACCCGGCAGTTAAAGTCCCGATAGAAAATATTGTTACTAACCCTAAAAATAACCGTCTCGTTGTAAACCATTGATTTACCACTGCTGACAATGGTGTTAGTACACCCATTACTAACATGAAACCAGTTGCCATCCATTGGACAGTTGGTGCATCTACATCAAATACTGACATTAATTCTTTTAATGCAATATTTAAGAGCGTTTCATTTAAAATCATGAAAAATGTACCAACTAAAAAGACAATCATAATTATTTTTCTTTTAAACTGATTCTCCATTTTTTTCTCCTAAATTTTATTTTGTAACTTGTCTATAATGACATAAAAAATAAACCTAGTCAAAAGACTAGGTTTATGCATTTTGAGATTTGGATAGTTGTGAAAAATCTACCACAACTTGGTCCATTCTCTTAGCTGTTTCTTTCATTATATTTCTAGCAACTTTATTTTCAGGGTCTATCTTAAGTATTTGCTTACTTATATCAAAAGCTTGTTTGTCAGAAAGTAAAGGTTCCGGTATAGCATGTAATAGAAGCATTTGTAATAAACTCTTAACTTCTTTATGATCTGTTAAAATCATTGATCTTTCAGCATGATAATAAGCTGAATGAAATGCGCCATCATGTTCACTATATGGATAAACGTGTAACAAGAATGCTAAGTCATGAAGTTCACTCGTTTCTTCCTTCTTAATACAGTCTAATATAAATGTATAAAACATCGTACTTTCTTCTTCGTGAGCTGCTGAAATAAAGTGTTCTTCAAATTCTAAGAAATCCACTTCGGACATCAATCTATATGCAGTATCAAATTCGCCACTTAATATATGACCTTTAATCAAATCCTTCATTCAATGTCCTCCTTTTCTCTCTATGCAACATTCACATTCATTTCAATGTTAAATTTTTAAAGTCAAAAATATTATAACATGTTTTGTAATAAATTACCTTTAAAATAGAAAACCAACTTAAATTTTAAAATATAAATGATGATGATACTTGCATCGGTGATTAAAGCGAGCATCACAATTTGGGCATACCTCTTTTAACATATAATCATTGATGGACATCGTTTCTTTACAAACGCCACATAGTATCGCGTGTTCATCAAATTCAGATTGATCCCATCTCTTAATGTCATGCTTTTCACATTCATTATGGCACTTGTAACAAGGATAGAATTTATCACAACATTTAAATTTAATCGCGATGATATCTAGCGGCGTTTGATAATGTTCACATCTAGATTCATTATCTACAGTTAAGCCATGTATTTTCACCATAGTATCCTCCAAAAAATTTACTTTAAGTGAACATCTCACAATTATAGCTATTTTGTCAATTTATAATGATTTGACAGATACCATAAATTTTAATAAGATTAACATATGAACATATATTCATATGTTAGGAGAATAATATGACTACAAATACTATTTTAGATGATGAAACATTATTACTTGTATCACAAACTTTTAAAGCATTAAGCGATCCAACTCGCGTAAAGATATTACATTTATTATGTACCGGTCGACATTCTGTAGGTTGTATAGCTGAAACACTTTCACTAAGTCAATCTTCCGTATCGCACCAATTAAGATTTTTAAAGAATCTTAGGCTTGTTAAATTTGAACGTGAAGGTAAAAGTATTTATTACTCAATCGATGATGATCACGTTATCTTATTATTAAAACAAGCTATCGAGCATGCCAAACATTAACAATTTAGGAGGTGTTTTCATGGGACATGAACATCATGGACATGACCACAACCATGTTCATACAAACAATAAAAAGATACTACTCATTTCATTTATTATCATTGCTGTATTTATGATAGTTGAAGTGATTGGTGGATATATTACAAATAGTTTAGCTTTACTATCAGATGCTGGACATATGCTAAGCGATGCCATTTCACTCTTTATTGCATTAATGGCATTTAAATTTGGTGAACGTGTTGCCAATAAGAATAAGACATATGGCTACAAGAGATTTGAAATTTTAGCAGCTTTAATTAATGGTGTCTTGTTAATTGCTATTAGTATATATATCTTTTATGAAGCTATTTCTAGATTTATAGATCCACCAGAAGTCGCTTCCACAGGCATGTTAATCATAAGTACAATCGGTTTACTTGTGAATATTTTCATAGCTTGGTTAATGTTTAAAGGGTCTGATACGAAAGACAACTTAAATATGCGTGGTGCTTTCATTCATGTACTCGGAGATTTATTAGGTTCAGTTGGCGCAATCGTAGCAGCACTCATTATGATTGCATTCGGTTGGAAATTAGCTGACCCGATAGCAAGTGTTATTGTGGCACTATTAATTATTAGAAGCGGATATGGTGTTACGAAGTCTGCATTAAATGTACTGATGGAAGGCACACCATCAAATATCGATGTTCATGAAATCTCAGAAACAATCAAGTCACATCCAGATATTATAGAAGTACATGATTTGCATATATGGTCCATTACAAGTGATTTAACAGCCTTAAGTTGCCATGCAGTCGTAGATAAAGATAAGACTGTGGAGGAATGTGACAGTATAATAGAAGAAATCAATCATAAACTAATTCATAAATCTATACATCACGCAACAATACAATTAGAAACACCAGATCATCAGCATGACAGTTCCCTACTCTGTTGCATGGAACAAACAGAACACGTACATTAGAAAAACTAGAACATTTAGGTATATATACCTAATTTGTTCTAGTTTTTTTACTTTATATAATTTGGTATAGGAATCTCTCTCAGTCTTCGTGCGATACACCTTGATTTTGTACCCTAGCGCACGATATCTCTCAGTCTTCGTGCGATACACCTTGATTTTGTACCCAAGCGCACGATATCTCTCAGTCTTCGTGCGCCACACCCCGATTTTGTACCCTAGCGCACGATATCTTTCAGTCTTCGTGCGATACACCCTTATTTTGTACCTTAGCGCACGATATCTTTCAGTCTTCGTGCGCCACACCCTTATTTTGTACCCTAGCGCACGATATCTCTCAGTCTTCGTGCGCCATACCTGGATTCAGTACCCCATCACACTATTCAAACTCAAATTTATGATATGCATTAACTTACTTATAATATACTTTAGTATTTCCTTGTGTAATCATTTTAAAATGTCCTTTCATAATATATGAAAGTGTATTTCTATGTACATCATTACACCACTTCCTTGCTTCTTTCATATTGAATGGTGCTCCTTTCAAATACATTAATTCGTCTAAAGTTTTTAAAATAAGTTCTTTTCTAGGTATCTCATTAAAACAGTTAGAACAAGTGATTATTTTCTTTTTATTTTTCAGTGGTGTATCTATTATATTGTTACATTGTGTACATCTTATACCAGGTTTTAATTTGTTGAATTCATAATTCGGATATTGATGATAATCATCTTCAAAAGGTGTATGGAGATTTTGTAATGTGGTTTTTATTATAGAATTATTTGGAGAGTTATTGTTTTTAAGGAGATGTCTTACTTTATTTAACTGGTTTGGTAAAATAATTGTTTCTTCATCTATTTTACCTTTCATACTAAAATTTCCGTTAATAAATATTATATAGCTTTTTATAGTTCTTTCTATATCTAATTTATCAAGTACTTTATTTAGAATATAGTCATTTCTATCTAATTGAGCTAACGGATATTTAATTACAAAGCCGTTATCACAAATCAAATTACCATTATTAAATTCATATTTACCAAAATAATTTTTGATTTCGAATTGATAGATAATCTTATCAGTAATAACTATAAAATCAAATTGATAATTTTGAGTACTCTGAAGTTGTAAATCATATATAAACTCTAATTGATCAATAGAGTTTAATATTTCCAAAAACTTCCTTTCACCTTCTTTTCCTTTTTTATATGTTTCATATTTTTGAATATCTTGAGGACTTATGTATGTTCTACCTATAAGAGATTCAATCACTGAATAATAGTTCTTTTTCAATGGTTCACCTTCTTTATAAGTTTATTCATTTCCATTTTAATCCATCTCAGTAAAAAAATCAGCCACAACATCAATGTTGTGGCTGTTTTCTTCTATATGAATGACTCAAATATTAATTGTTTGCCTGGTACTTTCTTATCATCGAATCCTTCTAAGAATGGTTGATTATCATAAGGTACTTTGACTCTTTCTACGTTTATGGCACCATCTTTAACTTCTACTATGCCATACACTGCGTATGCACCGTTATTTAACCCTACTGACCCCGGATTAAAATATATTGTTTCTATATCATCAAAGTGATGTAACACGTGATTATGTCCGAATGTAACAAAATCTGCATCTACGCCGTTAAATAGTCCGTGTACATGTTCTAACGAAGGATCTACGATTGGTTCAAATGGATCTTCACTAATATGCTTATCCATATTTTCATCGAGTATTCGATAATGTGTGAAATAAAATTTTAAACCGTCTATTTCTTTTGTAACTTCACGTTTAAGGTCATTTAAAAAGGTATAATATTTACTGTCTAAATGTTCTACTATCCATTGATGATGTTCATAGAACTTACTTTTCAAACTTTCTGGATATGGTTCGTTGTTAACGACTGACATAATCGCTTCGTCATGATTACCTGCAATGTATGTCATATCTTTTCTGCTTGTAACTGCTTCAAGAACTTCGTTTGTACAATGGCCAACACCAATATTATCACCTAAGTTATAAATGTGATCTATATCCGTTCGATTATCGATATCTGAAAGTACCGCGTTTAATGCATCGATATTTCCATGTATATCTGTCAAAATTGCGAATTTAACCATCATAAGACTCCTTCATGATTATTGATTAAATTGATCAACCGCTTCTTTAATTTCAACATCTCCTGAAACGACTTGGAATTCTTGACCAATTTTCTCATCATTGTTTAATACTTCAACCAAGACAGTCGCTACATCTTTACGAGGTATTTTACCACGTTCTACTTCTTCAGCTAATGTAACTGTTCCTATAGCATCATCATTTGTTAATGCACCAGGGTGAACGATTGTATATGGTATATTAGCATTTCTTAAATGTTCATCTGCATAGTGTTTAGCTATTGTGTAAGGTTTTAAATCTCCTTCAAAAGCTGATCTTCTTGTATCAAATGAAGACACGAGTACAAAATGTTTCGTACCTGCTATTTTACTTGCTTCAATAGATTTAACTGCGCCGTCTAAGTCAATAATAATTGTTTGGTCTGCACCGGTATGTCCACCTGAACCTGCTGTAAACACAACTTTATCTGCATCTTTTATTTTTTCAGAAATGTCATTGATATCGTCATATTCAAGATCTAGTGGTGCTGTTGTTGCACCTAAGTCTTCAAAGAAACTTGCTTGACTGTTTTTTCTAATACCTGCAACAACTTCATTGCCTTCTGCTACTAAATCTTTAACTAAATGTCTTCCTATTTGTCCATTAGCACCTATTACGAAAATCTTCATTATAAAACACTCCTTTAAATTTTTTCATGTATAAAACGATAGTTGTGTAATCTATCTGGCGTGATTAACCTTGAAGTCACTTCATATGGCTTTTTATAGTTCATATCAGAAACAACAATTGAACCATCATTTTTTACTTCTTCAACTATTGCGACGTGTCCTAGTTCACCATAATCTGTTTGTAAGATAGAGCCTTCACTAGGTTGTCCGTTCACTTTATAGCCTTCTTCTTTTGCACGGTCATCCCAATGTTTAGCGTCACCCCATGATGAACTAATTTTTTTATCAATTTTCAATCTTTTTTCAAATACATAAAATGTACATTGACCTTCTTGATAGTAATTACCAAGTGAACGGTCATCTGTTTTATCATTTTTTTTAATTTGTTCCGTACGAATCGCTACTTCTTTTTCTTTCATCTGCTTCTTTACGTCTTCAACATAATGATTCAATAAATCGAATCCACCTTGGCTTTTAAAAAGCATAACCATGGTAATAATAGCGACCCACGTTGCAAGGTAAACGATGAAGCGGAATAACTTTTTCATAGCTCACTCCTATAACTAATGTACCTCAAATATATGAGTTAAAACGTAGGATATCAAATAAAGTGCTTATAACTTTTTTGAAAAATTCGCAAATGCAAGAAAGTTTTTGACAATTAAATGACATTTACATAGTTTTTTATGGTACCCTAATGATACAAAAAGACAAGAGGTGAATCATATGTTCAAGTTCCAATTAGATTACTTTAGAAATGGACAGGGATTCCATTTAAAAACTATTCTATTTTCTATTTTAGCATCAATCGTTATGGTTCTTATAATGTTAATACCGGGTGTATTATTCTTAATTGGTGGTGTCTCACTCGCTTCATCACAAGACTTTTCAGGTGAACCTTCTGGCGGAGGACTAGCGATATTCTTTGTCACTATGGTACTCGGCTTTTTATTAACACTTGGTTTATATATCTTTGTTTTAATTCCTTTAGCTTATGGCATGATTAAATACTATAAAGATACAGACTTAGGTATTGGACCAAACTTTAGTGATTTATTTATGTTCTTACGAAAAGGAAACTACGTTAAAACATTAAAACTTACAGTTATTATAGGTGTGATTAGTGTTGCAATGTACATAGCGATTTATATTGTCGTATTAGTTGTTGAACTAATATTCGTTGCAATATTCGGAACATCTATGGCTATTATGCAACCAAGCGGTTCAAGTGAAGCTTTCGGCGCAATGTCTATATCATTTGTAATTATCATGTTATTTATGATTTTAGTTCTATTCGCAGTGTTTATTCCATTATATTATATAGTGATATTTATTATGAACACAGTACTTGTTCATATTGATCAAAGATCGTTACCAACTTTCACTAAATTCTCAATTGGTTGGAATATTACAAGTAAAGGTCCTAATAATGCTTGGAAATTATTATTCAGCAACTTACTCTATGTTGTTGTTGCATATATTGTTTTAGCTATTATTGGTATCGTAGTTGCAGTTGTTGTTTCATTTATGCCAGCAGTATTACAAGTTATATTCGCGGTACTTGGATATATTGTGTACTTTATCTTTATGTTTGCTGTTTCATACTTCATTTACGGAAGTGTGATGAACTTCTATCACAAAAATAAAAATGCACTTTACCCTCCAAATAACCAGTAATCCTAATTGATAACATATTAAGCGCTCAATCTACATTCAAAAGATTGAGCGCTTTTTTTATAATAAATCTTTAATACTATATAAGGATTGTAATTCAAAGTCGGGTTTTACCTCTATATATTCAAAATCACTAAAATTACGATTAATCCATGCCGTTTGAAATCCAAACTTTTGTGCACCAACAATATCCCATTTATTTGATGATACAAATAGTACTTCATCTTTATTATATGGAATATTTTCTTCTAGCAAAGCATATCCATTAGAATCTGGTTTATACACCCCAAACGCTTCAAGAGACAAGATAAACTTAAAGTAACTCGTGATATTTGAATAATCTAATACTTGTTCTATCATGTCTTTATTACCATTACTAAATATGATTTGATCAACTTCGGATAGTTCTTTTAATGTATGCGTAACTTCTGGAAATGGCGTTAACTGATTATATGCTGCCATACATTCGTTAATTTCTTTCAATGAGTAATCAAAATCATTTCTACTGAGTACGTACTCTAGTGAATCACGAATCACGAATCACTTTACTAAATGGTTTATATTCATCCACTAATTGTCTCACATGTGTGTACTCAATTAGTTTATATCGCCATGCTTTAGCAATTCTATCTCCATTTCCCGGAAATAACTTTTCGCATTTTTCTCTCACACTATCTATATCAAAAAGCGTGCCATATAAGTCATATACTACTGTTTTAATCATTTCATCACCCCTAAAAACATCATTCATTATATTATATCCAAATGTATATAAACCAATCACACAAAATATATTGCTAACAACCTTATTGTTCATAAAATAAAACCATGTCACCTTATATCGGACATGGTTTCATATATTGATTTAATTAATTAAAAACTTTTGGCTTAAGAAGTCAGCGACGCCATTTTCTACATTCGTACGTCTCGTAACTTCACTACCTAACGCTTTAATATGATCAGGTGCATTTTTCATAACAATTGGATTATCTACAAATTCGAGCATTTGTCTATCGTTATCACTATCACCAATCGCAAAAGTTTCAGTATCCGCTGCGATACCTAAATACTCTAAAGTCGCTTGAATAGCTGCTGCTTTATTAACACCCGTTGGCATTGTTTCTAAATTACAAGTTGTTGAATGAGAGATTGAAATATCTAATTCTTCTTTCATAGGTACGATAAGTTCTTCCCATTTTTTAATTTCTGACTCGTATTTTTTGAAGAAATAAAATTTAGAATAAGCATCTTCAGGTATTTCATCAACCCAATTGATTTTTTCACTTAAAGCTTCTTGTCGAGATTTCCATTCATTACGTTCTACATCTCCCAATTCATCTGTTTGGATTTCAGAAAGTAATAACGTTTTATCACGTTTTAAGGCGATACGATTTTTATAGTATGGAAATAACTCGTAATAAATTTGATGTTGTTCTGCTAAATCAACAAGTTTACGCACTGTTTCCATAGGTAGTTGGTGTTTAAATATTTCTTCTCCATTAATATATCCTACTGCACCATTTGAAGATAAAATACCATCAACTTCAAAATTCTCAGGTACTAAATATGGAATTTCATCATATGCTCTTCCTGTCGCAATAAATACTTTAATGCCTTTTTGTCTAACTTCTTGAATAACATCATTTGTATGATTCGTTACTCTGTTGTCTTCATTTAAAATTGTCCCGTCCATATCTAAAAAAACTGCTTGAGTCGTCATGTTGAATCCTCCATATCATTTATCAATGTCTATTATTTCATGCTCACAACATAAAGGCAATTTTTTAAAATTTATATTACTTTTTAGATAAAATTGGTCTATTATTTTTAAATGTTACATCCACATCAATGCCAAATAAGTTACTCATATTATCACTATTTAATAGCGAATGAATATCACCTGATTGGAATACTTCTCCATTTTTCAATAAAAGTATGTTTTTAAAGATTGGTAAGACTTCTTCTAAATGATGTGTCACATAAATAATCGTTGGTCCATTACTATCTTGACCGATATACTCAATTCTTTCTAACAGATCTTCACGCGCTACAAAGTCTAATCCATTTGTTGGTTCATCAAGAATAAGCAACCTCGGTTCTGACATTAACGCTCTACCTATTAATACGCGCGTTTGTTCTCCTTGAGATAGCGTTTCAAACCTTCTATTTATATAATGTGTAATACCTAGCGTTTCACAAATATGTTTCGCTTTTTCTTTAATTTCTTCAGTAGGTTCTTCATAAACACCTATTGACGCATAAGCACCACTAATAACAGTTGTATAAGCATTGTCCTGTTGTCTCATTTTCTTAAATAAAGATGACGAAACGTAACCTATTTGCCTTCTAATAGCATCAGCAGAATAACCTGGTCTTCCTTGTTTCATATCTAGTATTTCAAATTCACCAGATGATGGAGCTGTATATGCGTTAATAATATCGAGAATAGTAGATTTACCAGCACCATTTAATCCGTACAAGACCCAATGTTCTCCATCTACTATTTCCCAAGAAATATCTTTTAATATGTATTTGCCTTCTCTAATCCAATTAATATGTTTCAAATCAAGAAGCATACTTACATCCCCTTTAATATAAGAATTTAGAATATTCACTTATTGTACATGAAACAACTCTTATATTAAAGACGATAGGATAGGAAGGCTTAATTTTATGATGATTATTCTGGATTAATATCGAATCTTAATCCATCTGGTGAAATCAATACTTCAGATGCTCTGTTCGGAATTTGCATATCGATATTAGCAAGTCCGTAACTATTGTCTAAATCTTCACGTTTTTTATTTGATTGCCAAGTATTAATCGCAATATGGTGATGATAATCTTTTGTTGACATGAATAATGCATTAGGGAAATTACCTACAACAATTTTTAATCCTAATGTATCAATATAAAAATCTTTGCTTTCATTGATGTTGCTTGTTTTTAAATGTAAGTGGCCAATCTTAGCACCTTCAGACATACCATTCCAACCTTCAGTTGAAGCATGTTGGACTAATGCTTCTGCGTCTACTTCAAGTGTATCCATATTAACGTTACCATCATTCCATACCCAAGTTTCTGGATCTCTATCTCTATAAATTTCTAGACCATTGCCTTCTGGATCATTTAAATACAATGCTTCTGACACGATATGATCCCCAGCACCCAGTCTTACATTTAATCTTGAAGCATGTAATAAAAAGTCAGCTAAATCAGCAGTAGTTGGTAATAATATTGCTAGATGGAATAATCCAGCTTCTCTCATACTTGGTTCTCTACCATCTACTAATAAATTTAATGTAATAGTATGACCTGAGTTACCAATCTCAAATACTGTTTGTTTGTCATCTTTACTTTTTATATTTAATCCTAGAATACTGTCATAAAATACTGTCATTTTTTCTAAATCTTTAACATTTAATGTAATGCCTTTTACTAAATTTGCATCTTTACCATGAAACATAACTTGCACCTCTTCTTATTTATTAATTAACTATAGTATACTTTATATACTATAAAAAGTATACTACTTTGTTTCGAAAAGTAAAAAAACCTATACGGTACAATTTAAAATTGAATCCGTATAGGCTATATTATTACAATTCCAGCTCTAATCTCACCATATCTTTGCATTGAATACCATTCTCAAAGATAGGTTCTTCGTAATACTTTACAAAATAATCAATATCTATTGATTTCATTCTAAATCCAGCTTGTTGATAAAGTTTCAATTGCCCAATACCTGAGTTACCTGTTCCAACAGTTACTGTGTGACAATGTAAGTTTCTCGCTTCATTAATCATATGGTCAATTAATAATCGTCCTATACCTTGATTTTGAAATTGAGGATCAACTGCTAAATTAACTAACTCATATGTATTGGGTCTCGTTAATAACCCAACTGCAATTCCGATATCTTGATGATCTTGCTGATAAACATACACTTGTCCTCTAGCAGCATAATCATTAACTGCATGTTGATTGTCATCTGCTAAAGCTAATAATTCATAATGTCTATCATTTAACTGCTCACATAAAGTTATCATTGTATCACCTTCATTGTTTAAATTATGAAACTTTCTTCTTCCTAATAAACCAAATGACAAATACAATTATACCAATTGCAATAACTGCGTACATAAAGTGAGAATAAACATCCATATAATTAACGATTTGATGCCAATTATCTCCTACTTTAGCACCTACCAGTACTAATACTAAATTCCATATCAATGTACCGATTGTCGTTAATACTAAAAATAACCATTGATTCATACCGCTCATACCAGCTGGAACGGATATTAAACTCCGAATAAGTGGAATAAATCTACAGAAGAATACAGTCCATGGTCCATATTTATCGAACCAAGCATCTGCTTTTCTTACATCTTCTTTCGTTAACCTAAGATATTTACCCCATTTCTCGATAATTCTTTCGATTCTTTCAACATTTAGAATACGACCAATCCAATATAATATGACAGCACCGCCTACAGAACCTATTGTAGATGCAACGACTACACCTAAGACTGTTAAATCTGACTTCGTTGTCATGAAACCTCCAAATGTTAAAATAACCTCTGATGGTATGGGTGGGAAAACATTTTCCAATAATATCAATAAGGCAATACCAAAATAGCCAAATTGTTCCATTACACTTGTAATCCAACTCTCCATTAATTTACTCCTTTAAGTTGATATCTTTCTCATTTTATTACTTTGTAAATAAAAACTCTCAATAATAATAAATAAAACATAATGATGAAACTTAATTATATAATATATAACGCTGAATAAGTGTAAGACTTAAGTATGAACATGACAATTTTTATTTATATGCATTGTCATTACTTTTTATTTTACCTTAAAATGATTCATAAAAAAATTCACACCCATTTATATATGAGTGTGAATGAGTATTTATAATTTAACTTTTTTTAATCTTAATGCATTTGTTACGACACTTACAGAGCTTAATGCCATTGCTGCACCTGCAACCCAAGGCGCTAAGATACCTATTGCTGCAATTGGTATACCTGCCGTATTATAACCGAATGCCCAGAATAAGTTTTGTTTAATATTTTTAATTGTTGCATGACTTATTTTAATTGCTTTAGGGATGAGTAATAATTCTCCACCAAGAATTGTTACATCTGCCGCTTCAATCGCAACTTCAGTACCAGTTCCAATTGCGATACCAATATCTGATATTGCCAATGCTGGTGCATCATTAACACCATCGCCAACCATTGCAACCTTTTTGCCAGTACTTTGAATTTCTTTAATTTTATCAGCTTTTTCATTTGGTAATACTTCAGAAATGACTTTTTGAATACCTACTTGATTTGCGATAGCTTGAGCTGTTCTTTCGTTATCACCAGTAAGCATCACGACTTCTAAGCCTTCATCTTGAAGCATTTTAATCGCTTCTGGTGCACTTTCTTTAATCGTATCCGCAACTGCAACAATACCTTTAAATGTACGATCAACAGCAACTAACATAGCTGTTTTACCTTCTTGTTCTAAATTAGACATGTCTTGTTCAAATGATGTCGTTTCAATGCCATGTCTTGCCATTAATTTTCGATTACCCACTAATATTTCTTTATTCTGTATAGTTGCTTGAATACCATATCCAGGTATTGCATTAAAATCGTCTACATCATTTAATGCGACTTCTTGTTCTGTAGCGTATGCAACAATTGCTTCAGCAAGTGGGTGTTCTGAACCTTTTTCTGCACTTGCTAATAGACTGAGTGTTTCTTGGTCGCCAGTATAATCCGTAACTTCAGGTTTACCTTTTGTAATTGTACCAGTCTTGTCTAGCACGATTGTATCTAATTGGTCTGTACGTTCTAAATGTTCGCCGCCTTTGAATAATATGCCGTTCTCGGCAGCTTTACCCGTACCAACCATAATGGATGTTGGTGTAGCTAATCCAAGCGCACATGGACAAGCAATGACAATCACAGCAATTGCTGCAACTAATGCACGTTCAAACTGACCTGGATCCACTAATGTTATCCATACAATAAATGTTAAGATTGATATCCCAACAACAATCGGAACGAAATACCCAGAAATAACATCAGCCAATCTTTGTATAGGAGCTTTAGATCCTTGCGCTTCTTCTACAATTTTAACAATAGAAGCAAGTGCTGTATCTTTTCCTACTTTAGTTGCTTTTACATGAATTAAACCATTCTTATTAATCGTTGAACCAATGACTTCTTCATTTATTGTTTTTTCAACAGGAATAGATTCACCTGTAATCATAGATTCATCTATTGATGTACGTCCTTTTTCAATAATACCGTCCACCGGTATCTTCTCACCTGGTTTGATGTATAAAATATCTCCGACAACGACATCATCAATAGGTATCATAAGCTCTTTATGATCACGAATAACTCTTGCTTCTTTAGCTTGTAAATTTAATAAAGATGATAAAGAATTCGTTGTTTGACTTTTAGCGCGTTTCTCTAAATATTTACCAAACAAGATTAAAGTAATTAACACTGCACTTGTTTCAAAATATAAATGTGGCATATAAGATGGATTACCAATTGTTTTGATAGCTTCATATAAACTATAAAAATATGCTGCACTTGTTCCTAATGCCACTAATACATCCATATTAGCGCCACCATTTTTCAAGTTCTTATAAGCGCCAACATAGAACTGCCAGCCAATGATAAATTGAACAGGTGTTGCTAATATAAATTGAAACCAAGGATTCATTAAGATATGTGGCATAGGCATATTAAATAAATGCACAAACATCGTTAATAAAAGTGGTAACGATAAAATAGCAGAAATAATCAGTTTAGTTTTCATTTTCTGTACTTCTTGTTCTTTATGCGTTGTTTGATTTTGAACATCACTTTTAGTAGCTGCGTCATATCCTAAATTTTTAATTTTATTAATGATACTTTTAACATCTATTATTTCAGGATTGAATTCGACATTAGCCTGTTCAGTCGTTAAATTAACTGTTGCTTGTGTAATGCCTTCTTGTCGATTGAGTACTTTCTCGATACGATTAGAACATGCTGCACACGTCATACCATAGACATCTAATTCAGCCTTTTCTGTTAAGACACCATAACCGAGATTTTCAATTTTATTTGTAACATCCGATAAATTTGTAGCGTCATTATTGAAAGTGATGGATGCTTTCTCAGTCGATAAATTCACTTGAGCATCAACGCCATCCATTCTATTTAACACTTTTTCAATACGATTGGAACATGCTGCACATGTCATACCCGTTACACCAACAGTAACGTGTTTAGATTCACTCATTTCGTTAACCTCCTTACTTAGAAAATTGTTTAAGCACACTCATTAATTCATCAATTGTTTCTTCGCCTTCGCCATTTTGAATAGCATCCGTCACACAATGTTTAATATGTCTTTCCGTTACCGCAAATCCAACATTTTTTAAAGCAGACTGTATCGCACTAATTTGTACTAATATATCCACACAATATCTATCTTCCTCAACCATACTTTGAATACCACGCACTTGACCCTCAATACGTTTAAGTCTATTGATCACTTTATCTTTTTCCTCTTTCGTTCTAGGTGTTACAGTATGTTCATGTAAATATTCACTCATACAATCACGTCCTCTCTTTAATTTATACTATACCCCCCTATAGTATATTTTTCAATATAAAAGCTCAGAAAAATTATAATGAGATGTTGAATAGAGAAAGTAAGAATAATCAAGAGTATTGTCGTGAGTTACATTTTCTTAGTCATTTGTAAATATGAGCGGCCTTAATTACAATTCCTTGGACTTTTGTTACTATGAGCGGCCTTAATTACAATTCCTTGGACTTTTGTTACTATGGGCGCCCTTAGTTACAATTCTCCGGACTTTTGTTACTATGGGCGTCCTTAGTTACAATTCTCTCGACTTTTGTTACTATGGCCTGCCTTAGTTACACTTTCCCAGACTTTTGTTACTATGGACCTCCTTAGTTACAATTCTCTCGACTTTTGTTACTATGGCCTGCCTTAGTTACAATTCCTCGGACTTTTGTTACTACAGACCTCCTTAGTTACAATTCTCCGGACTTTTGTTACTATGGAACGCCTTAGTTACATTTCCCCAAACTTTTGTTACTACATCCATCATACACACCTATCCATATATAATATATTCAAAATTTACATAAAAAAACACCTGAGCGAGTAGCTCAGGTGTTTAATACCATTCTATTCAACTGTAACTGATTTAGCTAAGTTACGTGGTTTATCTACGTCACAACCTCTGTGTAATGCAGCGTAGTAAGCGATTAATTGTAATGTGATTACTGATACAAGTGGTGATAACATTTCATGAACGTGTGGTATTACATACGTATCTTGATCGTGTTCTAAACCTTCCATTGAAATAATACATGGATTAGCACCACGTGCTACAACTTCTTTAACGTTACCACGAATTGATAAGTTAACTTTTTCTTGTGTAGCTAATGCAATGATTGGTGTACCTTCTTCAATTAATGCAATTGTACCGTGTTTTAATTCTCCTCCAGCAAATCCTTCTGCTTGGATATAAGAAATTTCTTTAAGTTTCAATGCACCTTCAAGACCTACGTAGTAATCCATTGTACGTCCAATAAAGAATGCGTTACGTGTTGTTTCTAAGAAATCTTTAGCGATTTGTTCCATTTTAGGCGCATCGTCAACAATTGCAGTGATTGCAGTTGTTACTTTCGCTAATTCAGGAATAATATCTACACCAGTATTTTTGTTATGTGCATTCGCAACTACTTGAGAAAGAATTGCTAATACTGCGATTTGTGCTGTGTATGCTTTTGTTGATGCAACAGCGATTTCAGGTCCAGCGTGTAAAATTAATGTATGATCCGCTTCACGAGATAAAGTTGATCCTGGTACATTTGTAATTGTTAATGCTTTGTGACCTAAACGTTTTGCTTCTACTAATACTGCACGGCTATCTGCTGTTTCACCTGATTGTGAAATAAAGATGAATAAAGGTTTTTCAGATAATAAAGGCATGTTGTAAACGAACTCTGAAGCTACATGTACTTCAGTAGGAACGCCTGCCCATTTTTCAATGTATTCTTTACCTACTAAACCAGCATGGTAACTTGTACCACATGCAACGATATAAATTCTATCTGCTTGTGCAACATCTTCAATAATTTCTTTATCGATTTTAAGGTTACCCTCTTCATCTTGGTAGTTTTGAATAATGTTACGCATAACACCTGGTTGTTCGTGAATTTCTTTTAACATGTAGTGATCGTAAGTACCTTTTTCAACGTCTGAAGCATCGATTTCAGCTTTATAGCTATCTCTTTCGATTACGTTACCTTCTTGGTCTTTGATGATTACTTCATCGCGTTTTACGATAACAATTTCATTGTCGACTAATTCTTTATAAGTATCTGTTACAGCTAACATAGCAATTGCATCTGAAGCAATTACATTAAATCCATCACCGATACCAACTAATAATGGTGATTTGTTTTTAGCCACATAGATTGTGTCAGCATCTTGTTCATCTAATAAACCTAATGCATATGAACCATGTAATAATGATAATACTTTATTGAAAGCATCTTCTGTAGTTAACCCTTCGTTTGAGAAGTGTTCAATTAATTCAACAATAACTTCAGTATCAGTATCTGATTTAAAAGTGATACCTGATAAAAATTCATTTTTAAGTTGTTCATAGTTTTCAATAACACCGTTGTGTACTAATGTGAAACGACCTGATGTTGATTGATGAGGGTGAGCGTTCTCATAGTTTGGCACACCGTGAGTTGCCCAACGTGTATGTCCAATACCAATATTTCCATCAAAGTCATCAGAAGCTGCTTTACGTAATTCAGCAATTCTTCCTTTTTCTTTAAATACTTTAATTTCTTCTTCATTTCTTACAGCAATACCAGCTGAATCATAACCTCTATATTCTAATTTTTCTAATCCTCTAAGTAATAATTCTTTAGCATTTGCTGTACCTATATATCCTACTATTCCACACATAATCAAAATTCCTCCAATTTTAAATAAGCGGTCAGACTTTTAAAATTTTAGTCTAGTCGCTTTCAATACTCTGTTCAATTTATGGCTATTTCAACGTCTTTGGACATACAGTCACCTATATGCTTTAAACATTGAACTTCGAATGGGCCACATCCGGGATAGCATCCGCCGAAAATTCGATAACTATCCTCCTCGTCAACAAAGGTCATAACACTCATTCAGCATGTATCTGATTATACATGCCTCTACAATCGTGTATGCGCTTTGTTCAGGCGCTATAAGTTTCCTTATTTCGATAAACCTCACAATCCTCCTTAAGCAAGCTCTCTTCATTCTACAATGAAATAGTATGTTGTGCAATTATTATACTATATTCCGTGCAATTATCATTATTTTCTATATAATTACACTTGTTAAATTTTAAAATAAAAAATCTGAGACAGCAGTTGTCTCAGATTTATAATATTATTATTCAATTCCCATTTCTTGTTCTACTACTTCTGCAATACTGTTAACAAATCTTTCAGCATCTTCTTCTGTTTTAGCTTCAACCATTACACGAACTAGTGGTTCAGTTCCTGATGGTCTTACTAATATACGACCTTCGCCATTCATTTCAACTTCAACTTTAGTCATGATTTCAGAAACTTTAGCATTTTCTTCAACACCATATTTATCAGAAACTCTTACATTTACTAATTTTTGTGGATATTTTTTCATATTGCTTGTTAAGTCACTTAAACTTTTACCTGATCTTTTAACGATACTTGCAAGGTGCGCACCAGTAAGTAAACCATCACCAGTCGTATTATAATCCATCATCACGATATGACCTGATTGTTCTCCACCAAGGCTGTAAGAACCACGACGCATTTCTTCTACAACATATCTATCTCCAACTTTTGTTTTGTTAGATTTAATACCTTTTTCTTCTAGTGCTTTATAGAAACCTAAATTACTCATCACAGTTGAAACAACCATGTTATCTTTTAATTCACCATTTTGTGCCATATCTTCAGCTAACACATACATGATTTGGTCACCATCAACAATTTGCCCTTTATCATCTACAGCAATGATTCTATCCCCATCACCATCAAAAGCTAAACCAAGGTCTGCACCATGTTCAATAACAGCTTTTGCTAATTCTTCTGGGTGTGTAGAACCCACATTTAAGTTAATGTTATAACCATCTGGCTTACAACCTATTGTTTCGCTCGTTGCTTCTAAATCACCGAATAAATACGGTGCAAGAGAATAAGTAGCACCATGTGCACCATCTAGGACAATTTTCAATCCATCTAAATCTCCATCAACAGTTGATTTAATATAGCTTATATATTTTTGAGCACCTTCAAAGTAATCCGAAATATGATTTAATTGGTTACCTGTAGGTCTTGGTAAATTGTCTTCTGTAGAATCTAATAACTTTTCAATTTCTAATTCTTCATCATCTGTTAATTTGAAACCATCTGGACCAAAGAATTTAATACCATTGTCAGCTACTGGATTGTGTGACGCACTGATCATAACACCTAAATCTGCATCTACTTCTCTCGTTAAATAAGCTACACCTGGTGTTGAAATAACACCTAACCTCATCACTTCTGCACCAATTGATGAAAGACCTGCGATTAAAGCTGCTTCTAACATTTCCCCAGAAACACGCGTATCTCTACCTACTAATACTTTAGGATTTTCACTACCATGTTTCTTCGATAATACATAGCCGCCAAATCTACCTAATCTAAATGCGATTTCTGGTGTTAATTCAGAATTTGCTACACCTCTAACACCATCTGTACCAAAATATTTGCCCATTATAATTCTCCTTTAATTCCGTTAGTTTTTAGAAGTTTCTATTTTTGCTTCAACATCTTTGAATTCTGCTTCGTCCACACCATCAGGCAAGCTAAGATCAACTTTTTTAGTTGTATTTCCATCAACATTAGAAACATCGACAGGTACATCTATTGATCCTATACCATCAAGTACATTTCTTGAACCATATATTTTAACTTCGGATTTATCTAAAGTAATATCATCAATATTTATATTTTTTGATACACTCCCTTTTTTCACAGGATTTAATGTCACAGTTTTACTAGATCTTGCAACTTTAATATTGACGTTAACAGTATCTGGTCTAATCTGTACGTCTAGTTTATTTAAATTGCTATCAAGTACACTAATACCCGCTTTTTCAGTCGTATCATCTGTTAATTGCTTCGTTTCATCTAAAGTAGCTTTAACATAAGCAATTTTATTAAGTTCTTCTTGTCCACCTGTAATCGTTACTTGAGATGGATTAACAGTTTCTCCAACTAGCTCATATCCAGAAGCAATTCTATTTTGATTAATCTCAGCTTCAATTGGATATTTTTTAGAAACTTTGTCTTGTAACGTTACATTTGCGCTTTTAGGCACAACTGTCGCTTTAAGTTCATCACTAAGTCCTTTGATTTTAAAGTTTTCTTTATATTGCCCTACAGATTTGTTTTTCAAATCCAATTCCACTTTAAAATTCAATAATTTTTCAGCCTGTAATATTGTTGATTGTGGACCAGAAACTTTTACATCCACAGTTTTAGGTGCGCCAGATAAATATAATTCTTTTGTATTATAGATTGTATCTACCGGCACATCTTCTATTACATGATCTGAACTTTTCAAAGCATTTTCTGAAAACAAGCTACCGAACACATTATTCACAGATAAGAACATGAGTAGCGCTAAAATTAAAGCTACAAAACGTAAACCCCATT
The DNA here is from genome assembly GCF_022386055.1 of Mammaliicoccus sp. Q-M61. Taxonomy (NCBI): domain Bacteria; kingdom Bacillati; phylum Bacillota; class Bacilli; order Caryophanales; family Staphylococcaceae; genus Mammaliicoccus; species Mammaliicoccus sp. Q-M61. Next base: position 2,649 of record NZ_JAJNJL010000003.1, on the reverse strand, counting down.
TAGATTCTAGCATCTACTTCACATCCTTTCTGTTTTGAACAGAACCAAACCAATGCTCAACTAGTAATTCTCTAAAGGCTTCACTTGATATTTCTTTTCTTAATCGACCATCAATTGTTACAGATATTGAACCTGTTTCTTCTGATACTACAACTGTAAATGCATCTGATACTTCTGAAATCCCTACAGCTGCTCTATGACGCGTTCCTAAACTTTTAGAAATTTTTTGACTGTCAGATAACGGCAAATAACTTGCTGCTGTAGCAATTTTTTGTTCACGTATAATCATCGCACCATCATGTAATGGTGTATTTGGAATAAAAATATTTGTGAGTAATTCTTGAGAAATATCAGCATTAATAGGTATCCCTGTTTCTATGTAGTCTTGAAGACCAGTTTCTTTCTCGAATACAATTAATGCACCTATTCTTCTTTTGGCCATATACTGAACAGCTTTATCAACACTATCAGTTAACCTTTCTTGTTCTGCTGATGTCGCTACATTTACTCGTTTAAATAGACTTCCTCGCCCTAATTGTTCCAACGCTCTTCTAAACTCTGGTTGGAATATTACAATGATTGCTAAAAATCCCCATTGCAATACAAAATCAAATAAAAGCGTAGTAGTCGTCAAATTCAAAAAATTACTTACTGTTCTACCAATTATGATGAAAAATATACCTTTTAATAGTTGTATCGCTTTTGTACCTTTAACGACCGTTATAATTAAGTACAATACATACCATACAATAATTAAATCAAGTATACCTGTTATAACTTTTAAGGCACTTAATTCACCAAAAATGTCAGGTAACTGCATAGTATCTCCTCCGTGTTTCATTTACCTAGTGATTATTATAACAATTTTTGAGATATATTGTTAATTTAATTATATATAAAACAAAAAAAGCCTCTATTAAAGAGACTTCTTTATTAAAGTATATTTTATCCATGATTGTCAATTATAATAATTTCTCTCCAAAGAATGAGCCCATTAATCCAATTGCTTGATGCGCCGTTTTATTATATTCATCGATAAGAGGATTTACTTCAACTAAATCAGCAGATACGATTAAATTTGACTCATGGAGTAACTCCATAGCTAAATGACTTTCTCTATATGTCGCGCCTCCTGGTACTGTTGTGCCCGTACCCGGCGTTTCGACTGGATCTAATGCATCAACATCCAATGAAAGATGTACACCATCCGTTTTATCCTTTAAGTAGTCTATCGTTTCAGATATAACTTGATTCATGCCAAGTTTATCTATATCTGCCATTGTATATGTACGTATACCTGACTTTTTAATATATTCTTTTTCACCATCATCTAAATCTCTCATACCAATTAGAACGACATTTTCAGGTTTTACTTTATTTTTATATCCACCGATATTCATTAATTCTTCATTACCTTCACCTAATAAGACTCTTAATGGCATTCCATGAATATTCCCACTCGGTGAAGAATCTAATGTATTTAAATCTCCATGTGCATCATACCAAATAACACCAAGATTATTATAATGTTTACTGATACCAGCGATTGATCCTATTGATAACGAATGATCTCCACCTAGAATTAAAGGAAAGTTACCATTATTCATCGTTTCATTTACGGATTCATACAAGTTATTTGAAAATGAAATTACTTCATCTAAATTTCTTAAACCTTCTTGTTCGCTTTTATATTTTTTCATATCAATATTAGGTGATTCTACATTACCTTTATCTATGACATGGTGACCTATATTTTCTATTCTTTCAATCAAACCAGCATATCTCAAAGCATCTGGTCCGAAATTAACGCCTAATTTTCTTTGACCAAAAGCAGTTGGTGCACCGATTATTTCAACGCTCTTTTTCATAATTTCAAATCCCCCTTAATTTGCATTACTATTATATTCTAGTATATGTAAGCACTTACATCAAGCTATATAAGGGTTTGTGGATAATATTAATATATTCCAAATATTTATACGTATATACATCGATTTATGCATATTTTCTTCAATAAAAAAAGAGACATTAGATTAACTAATGTCTCTTACTTATGAGCCATAGAGGATTCGAACCTCTGACCCTCTGATTAAAAGTCAGATGCTCTACCAACTGAGCTAATGGCTCTTAATGGCTGGGCTAGCTGGATTCGAACCAGCGAGTGACGGAGTCAAAGTCCGTTGCCTTACCGCTTGGCTATAGCCCAAAAATGGTGGAGGGGGGCAGATTCGAACTGCCGAACCCGAAGGAGCGGATTTACAGTCCGCCGCGTTTAGCCACTTCGCTACCCCTCCAGCTTATTAAATTAAATGGTGGAGAATGACGGGTTCGAACCGCCGACCCTCTGCTTGTAAGGCAGATGCTCTCCCAGCTGAGCTAATTCTCCATAAAAATGACCCCTACGGGATTCGAACCCGTGTTACCGCCGTGAAAGGGCGGTGTCTTAACCGCTTGACCAAGGGGCCATGGCTCCACAGGTAGGACTCGAACCTACGACCGATCGGTTAACAGCCGATAGCTCTACCACTGAGCTACTGTGGAATAATAAAATTAAATATTTGCCCGGCAACGTCCTACTCTCGCGGAACGTAAGCCCAACTACCATCGGCGCTAAAGAGCTTAACTTCTGTGTTCGGCATGGGAACAGGT